>CAZBYM010000417.1:0-4009 GCA_964495745.1 uncultured Chryseobacterium sp.
GCATAGTTCCAAATATTTATACGATATATCCTCTCTCTAGTCTTCCGGGTAAAAATTTCAAAAGCAATGGTTATCAATTTAATGACATCGCCTATAATCCAGCGGACAAAGACGCAATTGTTTATCCAGTAGACAAAAATTCTTGAAAACCGATCGAGGCTCCAAACCACCAAACGTTAAACCATTCGCCGTACAACTCGTCCAATAACGTAAACGCACGAAATTTTGCCCAACCCAAATCCACTGCACCATGACCCGAAAAATCCCCTCACTCATCTTTTCTGCCCTATTCAGCTTGCAACTCATAGGACAAGCACCAATAGTCTACATCAATTTCGTTTCACACAACGAACCCAACGACAACCTGCACACCAACTTGAATTATCAGGCAATGAAAGGCAAAGTGATTCAGTTGGCCACAATAATTAACGCGAAAGGCGCATCGTGGAATCTGGAGACCTGTGACGGATTTGCAAGAGGCGCTTGGAACAATGAGGTGAATCCTGTTCTCAATAATGTCTTCAAAACAATTACATCAGGAATTTACGCAGACAATATTGAAATTGATCCACGACCAAAAACGTCTGATACATTGCAATACAATATCGCAGATACTTGGCACTACTTGGATACATTGGGATGTTTTCCAACCAACACAGTTGGCGGGTTTCTGTATTTTACTCAGAATGCATCCGTTCAACCAATTGACTGGTGGCAATTTCAAGACACAATAGTTGCAGAATCTTTTCCGTGGGAAAAATGGAAAGCAAACATTATGTGGGGAGCAGGAAGCTACCAACCACACACCAACGACCTCAACGATTACGGTATTTGGAAACCAAGTGCTGTTTCAAATACAGCCACATTCGATTCGTTTTATGTGCACAATCCGAACAATTCTGTTTGGTACATGGGCAATGGTTGTCAGCCGATCTATTCCTTGGACTCGGCAGAAAGTATTGACGACATTCTTAATCCACTTCGCGTCTTTATTGATAGTCTGCAGAACGGATTATTGCCACAGAATAAATTTTATGTCTATTCCGTTACGATTAATCAACGCGAGTTCGGTCCGATGTTGTTTCAAAAAATTTCGGCTTTGTGCGACACCATTAACAATTGGGGAACATCGCGCATAATGTGGAAAAAAATCTCCGAAAAATTTTCTTTGTTTCAGGCGTGGCAATTCTCGTCCGGCTTGCAATACAGCCAATGGAATTGCGGTGAAGATCCTGTTATGGGAGTATCGGAAGCAAATTCCCCTGCGAGTTTGTTTTCTATTTACCCAAATCCGTCTAGCGGATTGTTTTGGGCAGAATTTTCTGACATGAACACGCACACAGTTGAAGTGTATGACATTTTTGGAAATCTTGTTCTGAAGAAGCAGATGGTAACTCAGGATGAATTGGATTTAAGGAATGTGTCGGCTGGAGTTTATTTCTTGCGCGTTGATGAAGGGGAGTGCATGAAAATTATTCGCAATTAGCGACGAACGCAATTGCTTGTTTCGACGTACAGCCATCGGCTCCGCTCGGACTGACAATACTCCTTCGAAGACGACTTGTCAGACTGAGCGGAGCCGAAGGCTGGCAATAAAAAAAGGCGAGCTAAAAAAATCCGAGCAAAAATGAAAAAATAAGCCCGGGCCTTGTGATTCTCATGGGTCGAGTGTTGTTTGCACTAGTGATTCAATAGGGTTTAGTCCTTTATCCTTATCTTCGATTCGCTCACCTAAAACTCAGTGACCCCTTTGAAAAAATTTCTACAACAATCAATGCCTATTGTTTTGTTTGCCATGTTCGGCTTGAGCAATTATGCAAACGCACAAACTGCCCCACCCCATTTGAAATATTTCGGGTTCGTTGCAATCGATTGCTTCTACGACGATCCGTTGGATGCAGGCACAATGACGAACTACATAACGGAGGTAGATTCGTTTTCCAATATCGCACACATGTGTGTTTACGATTACACCGATACAATTGTGAGCCGGGTGAATTTGATGAACTCGTACTGCGTGAATCCATTGCTGCATGTGCAGGAAATATTTTTTCAGATCGTGGATACAAGCGCGCCTAGTGGAACGAACTACGACTTGCATCCAAACTTCACCGCACGATGGACGACGTTTATTGCAACGAATTCATCGGTTCTCAATTCATCGCAGATCGAATGCTTTTATGTTGCCGACGAACCATTCTGGAATGGAATTTCTCTTGCAGACATGGATACAGTTTGCGCGCTTGTGAAAAACGCCTTTCCAACTATTCCAATCTTGATGGTGGAGGCGTATACAACAGTAGGTGTTATGCAAGTACCGCAACTGGTAGATTGGGTGGGCTTTGATCGGTACGGTGTATTCGATCCACAGTTTGATCCGGCATTTCAGCAAGATCTTGATACAGTGAAAGCGCGATTGTCTTCTCCGAATCAAAAAATTATTCTGATTATCGATGACCAATGGTTGCCGTTCTATGGACTAGCCGGTTATCCGCCAGACACGATGCAGTACGTTGTGCAAAATTATTATGATCTCGCTGCAGCTGATACAAATGTTATTGGTTTGATTGGATACATCTGGCCTGGTGGATTGGATGACCCCGGACACCTCGGCGTTCGAAATCTTACGCAAGGCGTGATTGACAGAAATGTTACGATTGGTCAGCTGATAAAAGCCAACTATTCTCCTTGCACAAGTTCAGATATTCAAACGGAAGAGAGTCAGAATTTGAATGCGACTGTTTATCCGAATCCGGTTTCAGATCAATTTACTTTTGATTTTTCCTTTGAAGCTGAAAACGCAAATGTCATGATGTATGATTCGCGAGGACAGCTGATGAAAAGTTATTCTGAAGTAAATGGAAAATCCATGCAGATTGAAACCGGTGATCTGGCAGATGGAATTTATTTTGTTGTGATAGAGGATGGCGACAAAGTAATGCGGCGAAAAGTTGTCGTGATAAAGTAGTGTACGAGACATTCCGATAATTATCAGGATTAATAATCGGCAAAACAATCTTCAGAAACTTGAAAGCAAAGACTTACGTTCCAATTTTGATATTTGCCATTCTCATAGGTTGTAGCAACTCCAATCAACCACTTGAGCAGAATATGCAAGCCTTTGAAACGGCAAATATGGAGTGGACAAAAATAGGAACTCAAATATGGTCGGCAAAAAATCTCGATGTCGATACTTTTAGAAATGGGGATAGTATTCCCCAAGTAACAGCAAATGAGGAGTGGGAGAAAGTTTGTCTCGCCAAGCAACCGGCATGGTGTTATTATAACAACGATCCTGCAAATGATTCCGCTTATGGCAAGCTTTACAATTGGTATGCGGTGAATGATCCGCGTGGACTGGCCCCAAGCGGGTGGCATGTTGCTTCCAACGAAGAATGGAAATTATTGACAGAATTTTTAGGAGGGAGTTTAGTGGCTGGAAAAAAATTGAAATCAAAACAAGGATGGGAACGTGACGGTAACGGTTCCAACGAAACCAACTTTTCGGCTCTTCCCGCAGGAGAACGCCACGGAGATGGGGAGTTCAGTAGTCTGGGATCTTTGACTGCATGGTATACTTCCAGCGAGCATCTTCGTGAATATGCATGGGAATATTACATGTATTATTTCGACGATCATTTGCGCACCAGCCACATTCGTAAAAATGGAGGTTTCTCTGTTCGGTGTGTTAGAGACTAATAATACAGTCTGAATAGCATACGGAACGGCCAGAGTTATAGTCAGTTCAAGCGCTCCTCTGTGAGACTTTTCGTACATTTGAATCATGGCCAGTTTGAATATCGAAATATTGAATCCGAAAGCAAGAAAACTGCTTCAGGATCTTGTTGAGTTGAGGTTAATTTCAATTTCTGACAAGACATCGAATCCTTTCCTTGAAGCCATTAAGAAGTTTCGCGTGAGAAAAGCGAATATTTCTTTGGATGAAATCACGAAGGAAGTCGAGACTGTAAGAACTAGGCGTCATGGCAAAAAAGCCTGAGAGACTGGT
>CAZBYM010000418.1:0-3992 GCA_964495745.1 uncultured Chryseobacterium sp.
GAGGATATGCATTTCCTTCCGGGCGATTGTTGAAACGATAGGCGTATTCGAAAATCAATGACGACGACATTCCCGTTGCGTACATTCCTGAGAAAATAATACTGGTTGTACCGTTTTCTTCTCCCGGATTCACGAGATTTTTATAGACATAAGAACCTGCGAGTTGAAGCGATAATTTGTCGTTGAACTTTCTCGCAACAATAATTTGCGAATGATACGCGAAGCGATGTTCAAGTTTGTATTTGAATGGAGTGATGCTGTCGCCATAATAGGTATTCGCCGGGACGCGTGGAAATCGTTCGCCACGAACGCCGCAGTTTCCGTAAAGCACAACTGAAACGGGCATGAAATTATTTTCTGTTTGTCGCAACAACAGATACTTAACTTCTCCATCTACGAACTTGCGCATCTTGGTTCTGCCGATTCCCACACTTAAACGATCGTTTATGGGGAAAGCAAATCCCAATCGGATATTCGCAGGAAGATCAAGTCCAAGAAATTGCTGATAAGCCGAACTGTCTGTTCCAACAACTCCAAAGCGATGACGAATATTGAATTCAGGTCCTCCAACGGGACACATCTCAACGGTTTGTGCATTGATCAGTTGTGTGCTTCTGAAAGTACCCATCACAAATTCATCCTGAGCAGATGCGGTGCTAATGAACAGGATCAGACTTCCTGCAAAAAATAATTTTCTCATTTTTCTATTTTTCTGCTGGAGCCAATGAACGTATGTAAACAACCAGTTGCCAGCGTTGTGTTTTATTCAGTGTTCGTTCGTACGGTGTCATTTGTCCGCGACCTTTTGAAATTTTCCAATACAAAGCACCATCGCTCTGATCTTGTACAATTGTTGATGTGTGATCAGCGGGTTTAGGATTGAGGTTTACAGCTCCAGGTCCGTCGCCTTTCCCTGTCAACCCATGACACACCCAGCAGAACTTATCGTACACTTTTTTTCCTTCAGCAAGTGCTTTGGGATTACTTCTTTGTGGATTTGTCAGTGTATCAGCGGAAGCAGGAGCAATCCATTTATTGTCCTGCGATTTGAAGGAAGAGGCAAGAAATCCTGCGCAAAAAATGCAGAGCGGAATAAATATTTTCAAAACAGTTTTCATGTCACTTTTACTAATGCGGTGAAAGTTGATTGGCTTTTTCCCTGTGAAAAGCACTTTGTTCGGCTTCTCCACGCTTTTCGAAAATGTCCAGAAGTGCCACATGTGAGTTTAAGTGGTCCGGAGCCAATTCTAATGTGCGTTGTAATTGTTCAATCGCTTTTTGTTCTTCTCCTTTTCTCAGAAAAAGCATGCCAAGATTGTAACTTGCAGGAACATTCTGCGGTTGAAGCTCAATAATTCTTTGCAAACACATGATGGCAATATCTGTGCGGCCGGTTCTCATATAAATGATCGAAAGATTATTAAGAATAAGCGGATTGTTTGGCATTGCGCTGTCGCACCTCAGAAGATATTTTTCACCATCCTGAAAACGTCCGGCCTTCGTGTAAAGCACTCCTAAGGCGAGCGCAGCTTCGGTATTCGCAGGCTGTTCTCTTAACGCAGCTTCATAATGTTCAAGCGCTGTGGAAAGAAATCCGCCTTTTTCTTCAAGATGACCAAGTTGAAGATGGGCATCAGATTTTAATTTATGATCGTGCTGTAATCCTGTTTCCTCCTGAGATGTTATTTGTCGAAGTTCCAGGATCGCATCATTGTCTTTACCATTCAGAATCAAAATTTTTGCAAGTCGTAATCGGGCTTCACTGTCTTCAGGATTTTCATCAAGCATGGCTTCAAGATGAACAACTGCGCGCTTGTAATCTTTCTTGAAAATATAAATTGAGGCGAGTTCACGTTCCAGATTTTCCGGCTGCCAGATTCCCCACTTGTGTGCTTTCGAAAGATGGTATTCAGAAAGTTCAAGTTTAAGTTGTGCGTCAATATCGGTTTCCGCAAGTTGTACTGTGTTGCCGCGAATCACTATTTCGTTGTACAGATTTTCACCTGCCCATGTGTGATAGTGGACGAACGCGCTATGAATGCTGAAAATTCCACATACAAAAACGAAAGCAAGAAACATTCGGCCCTTGCCTGTAAGTTTATTTCCGCTTCGGATCACGACCTTACCAAGATGTACATACTCTTTTCTGAACGCACGGGAAGCCACAACCATGAAGTAAGCAAGTATCACAGCAACAGTTGTAGACAATAGAAACGGAACGGCGTTATACAATCCGCGAAAAATGATTGTGAACACGAGTACAAGGACCCCGAGAAATACATCTTCGGCAGCAGTGAAACTGTATTTGGGTTCGTGTCCGGGAACTTTCGCCAACGATTGTCCAAGTGAAGGTTTTGTAAAACCAAATTGTATCGCATCATTCGGACAAACTGCAACACAGTCCAGGTCTTTGAGACAAGATGTGTCAACCACTTTGCCAAATTCTTTAATTTCCTTGTGAACCTGAATGTGCGAACTACAACCTGCTGTACACAATCCGCATTGATTACAGTTACCGGTCAGCACAATTTTTCCTGGAGTGATTTTGTCAATCCAACCGAACAACACGCCGTACGGGCAACCGAATCTGCAGAAACTTCTTGTACCGAGAAGGTAAACAACAAGAAACCCAACTACGAAAAATGTCAATAGAGTAATTGGAATGCCTGGAAGATTTCTCCAGAAATCTGTTGTGGAAAATGAAGCCCAACCTTGCTCATCTTTTAGAATCCTAAATCCTGCAAAAGGTTCTCCGGCAAATATTCTCACGATTTGCGGCCACACAAATAAATAGAGCATGCCCACAACGGGAACAATGAAAAAAGCACGTGATCGAATTGGCTGCGGTTTGATTTTGAATTTTTCAAGAATCCATGCTGACAAATCCTGTAGCGCAAGAATGTGACAAGCCCATGAGCAGAAAAACCTTCCGAAGATCAAGGTGCCAACGATTGTCATTCCCATGAAGATCAATCCTGCAGTTATTATTCCAAGATGAATGGAATACAACACTTCATTAAACTCAAGTGGGGCAAGAGTTTTGCCTTTGATTATCCAATGTGTAATGTGGATTGCAATTAAAACATAAACCGCCAGAAGACTAAAAGCCCTCCAGCGGTGAATGTTTTTTTTGAGTCCCGGTTTCATCACAAATAATTATTCAATCTGTCACCGGAAGCAAGCGTGCACTTTACTGTATCGCTATCTTCCTGTAATATATTCTTTCCCCGATGAGTATTTCCATGATGTAAACACCGCTGGAATTGTCTTCCATTGAAATGTTGTGTCTCAACAATCCTTCTGTTTGCGGGAATTCTTTACGTTCGATTTCTCTTCCGGAAATGTCCAGCAAACGGTAGGAAACATTGTCTTGCGCCGGCATCAGCACTTCGAAAGTAAATTCGCCATTCGATGGATTCGGATACACGTTAATGTTCCCGTCGAGATTCAAGCCTGCGATACTGTTACAGATTTCAACTGTTGCAGTAATAGGCGTTGCCGGACTGGTACACGTTGCACCTCCAACTTCAATTTCCCAATCGTAGAAGAAGTACCAGTTCGAACCACCTGCACTATTTCCTGTGATCGAGATCGTGTCTGTCATAGTATATGGATAGGTTGCTCCGGCAGTATTTCTCCACAAGCTATAAGTTGAACCAGTCGGACGCATCGAATAATTTTTTCCCGGCATCACAAGAAAGTTCAGATCAATGCGCGAAGGACCATTCGGCAAATTGAATGTTGCCGCTTGTTGTACAATTCCGATTTCATCCATCAATTGAATTGTTCGTGGACCAGCGCCGTTCGCATAAACCTGAACCGATTTAATAGTAAGCGGACGATATACATCGAAGTAACAGTAGTTCGCGCTGTTACTATAAGCTCCTGTGCTGGTAGAATCAAGTTTTCCAATATTGTTTATCGCGCCGGTAAATGTTCCCTGATCAGTTGCCCAATACGTTGACGTTGAAGTTAAGATTGGAGTGTTGAAG
>CAZBYM010000419.1:0-3978 GCA_964495745.1 uncultured Chryseobacterium sp.
AAGAACCAATGACGAGGATTTTGTCCATTCCATAAAAGTAATTATGATTTGCGAATTACGATGTTCGATTTGCGAAATGCTGTGAGAGAATTCACGATTAATTAGATTACTGATGATTCTCATTTCCCGTTGTCCACGAGTATGGCTAATTTTGCCGCGATGTCTATTTTACACAACAGAATTAATCGTGATGAAATGCGCGAGCGACTCATGGAAGAATCATTCCAAAGAGTTACGCTTTCGTTTTATCGTTACGTAATTGTTGAAGATCCGCAAGCGCTGCGTGATGCACTTTGGAGAGAATGGTCGGCGATGCAGGTTTTCGGCAGAATCTATGTTGCAAAAGAAGGAATCAATGCCCAATTGAGTTTGCCCGAACATTATTTTCAGGCGTTTCGGATGAAGGTTGATGAACACGCACAACTGAAAGATGTTCCATTCAAAATTGCAGTTGAAGACGATGGAAAATCTTTTTTTCGTCTCACAATAAAAGTTCGAAGCAAAATTGTTGCTGACGGATTAGACGATAACGCATTTGATGTAACGAATGTTGGCAATCATCTGACAGCAATCGAATTCAACGATGCGATGGAAAATCCGGAAACGATTGTTGTGGACATGCGTAATCATTACGAAAGTGAAGTTGGACATTTTACCAATGCAATTCTTCCGCAAAGTGAATCGTTTCGGGAAGAATTACCAATTGTTCTTGATCAATTGAAAGGGTTGGAGAAGAAGAAAATTCTCATGTATTGTACCGGCGGAGTTCGTTGCGAAAAAGCGAGTGCATTTTTGAAACATCATGGATTTAAAGATGTGAATCAGCTGTATGGTGGAATCATCGAGTATGCACGACAAATCAAGCAGCAAAATATTCCTTCAAAATTTATCGGGAAGAATTTTGTTTTTGATGAACGTCTGGGCGAACGAATTACAGATGATGTAATTGCACATTGCCATCAGTGCGGAAAAAAGTGGGACGATCACATCAATTGTGGGAATACAGATTGTCACGTTCTCTTTATTCAATGCGATGATTGCAAAGCTTCATTGGGAGAATTCTGTTCGAAGGAATGCAGAACATACGCTGAGCTTCCGGAAACTGAACGTGTTCAACTGCGCAAAGAAGGCAAAGCTGTTCGTGGAGGAAGCAGTTATGGTGGAGGGCATTTTAGTAAGTCGATTGCGGCAAAAGCTGTTAAGAAATAATGGGATAATGTGCTAATGTGTTAATGTGTTAATGTGATCAAGTCATATTCAGCTTCGAAGAACTTTATCTGAGTCCAATTAGCAGATTACCACATTATCCCATTAGCACATTGATGAATTGACAATTGTCATTTGCCCACTCCCTTACTCTGACTAGCTTTGCTACTTATCTTCTAACCATGCCAGTTTATCATCAATTAGGGAAATTTCCCGGCAAGCGCCACATTGTTTTTCAGGATCCAAAAGGAAAGCATTATTACGAACAGCTTTTCGGAACAGAAGGATTCAGCGGATTTTCTTCACTGTTGTATCATTCGCATCGTCCAACGCAGATTAAAGAAATTCTGAAGTCGGTAGATGTAACTCCGAAAATTGCAATCGCGAAAAATATTAAACCATTGTTGCTTCAAGGTTTTCAAGTGAAACCAAAAGACGATTTTCTCGAAAGCAGAATTCCTGTTTTAGTGAACAGCGATTGTTCGATTGGTCTCGCGGCTCCACGCAAAAGCATGAAAGATTATTTCTACAAGAATGCAGATTCTGACGAAGTACTTTTCATCCACAAAGGAAAAGGAACCTTGCGCACTTTGATGGGAAATATTCCTTTCGAGTATGGAGATTACCTGGTGATTCCTCGTGGAATGATCTATCAGATGGAATTCGAAACAACCGACAACAGAATATTTTACGTCGAAAGTTACTCTCCGATTTATACACCGAAACGTTACAAAAATTCTTCAGGACAACATCTGGAGCATTCTCCATTCTGCGAGCGCGATTTCAAGTTACCGACAGAGTTAGAAACGTATGATCAGAAAGGCGATTTCCTGATTAAAGTGAAAAAGGAAAATATGTTGCACGATATTGTGTATGCTACGCATCCGTTTGATGTGGTTGGTTGGGATGGATACAATTTTCCATGGGGGTTCTCGATTCATAATTTTGAGCCCATTACCGGTCGCGTACATCAACCGCCGCCTGTACATCAAACTTTTGAAACATCAGCGTTTGTTATTTGCTCTTTCGTTCCGCGTATATACGATTATCATCCGCAAGCAATTCCTGCACCTTACAATCACAGTAATATTGATTCCGACGAAGTGTTGTATTATGTGGATGGTGATTTCATGAGCCGCAACAACATTGAACAAGGTCACATTACACTTCACCCGAAAGGAGTTCCTCATGGACCGGCACCGGGAGCAATGGAGCGCAGTATTGGCCAAAAAGACACGCAGGAATTAGCGGTGATGGTTGATACGTTTCGTCCGTTGCAAGTGACGGAGGCTGCGATGCAGATGGACGATGGGGTGTATTATAAGAGTTGGGTGGAATAAGTTCTTGTCTACCTCGACTCCGCTCGGTCTGACAATATCCCTTCGAACGAAGACTTGGCAGATCGAGCGGAGTCGAGGAGAAAGAGAGCTATGAACGCCAGAGTTTCATTCAATGTGCTTTTGGAAATTGATTTTGATTGTTCGAACTTTACGATCAAGCCATGAAAAGTTCATTCGTTATTGTCTTCTTTTTTGTCAGCTGCAGAATTGGAGCTCAGGTTCCGATTAATGCAACATGCAACACCGTTGATCTGCCACAGGAAACACTGAATTTTGACGACACGTTGTACAACAATCGGATTTTTATCGACACAGTTTCACTGGCAGAAAATATCTGGCAGATTGGTTCACCTTCAAAACCGTTTTTCACTTCTGCGTTTAGCAATTCTTACTGCCTGATTACCGACACGACAAATTCATACTCTGTCAATAATCGATCCGAGGCCCAATTGACATTAATTATTAATGCTGGAGGATCATGGGGAATTGACATATCAGGATACTCGAAACTTTCTACTGACTCATTGAATGACGGAGGGACGATTGAGTGGTCAGGTGATAGTGGTGTAACTTGGCATAATGCTTTGGCATATAACAGTTTTTTTTACGACATGCCGTATTCGATTGCTGACACTATAGAAAGCTTGGGAACTATTGGAATTAGCGGCGGCCCGTCATCGCAGGCCGTTAATGGTTGGGACTATTTCCGTTTTGAATTTAGCACTTATTCGACTACATTTCCTGACACGGTAGTGATGCGATTTGTTTTTGCAAGCGATTCGACTTTCGACAATCTCGGTGGTTGGGCAATTGATAGTCTAAGGTTTTTTATTTGGTGCATGTCAATTGATGAATATAATAGTGGTGCCGCTGTGAAAATCGTACCTAATCCTTCCGCCGGATGGTTCGAGATTCAGTATGAACCAGGGATTCAATTCATTTCGGTTCAGCTGTTATCGATGGATGGGCGCATAATTCGCGAATACGGGCCCGGAACGCAAAGATTCATTGTAAGCGATCTCACTCCAGGGACGTATTTTGTGCTAGTTAATACTGATGTCGGAATAATTTCACGGAAGTTGATATTGGCTCAATGACCCGCGCGATTTTCGTAACTTTACCTTATGAATTCAATGCAATTTGATTTGCTTTCTGCGCTCTCTCGCGCGATGTGGTCGTAATCTGTTTCTCTTGAGAAATAGTTCATGAAATAATTCAAATACTAAAAATTTGTTGCAATGTCAAAACAAGTTAAAAACGTCGAATACGGACTCGAAAAAATATTTGAAGGAGCACAGGATTTTCTTCCTCTTCTTGGAACTGATTACGTTGAATTTTATGTTGGCAACGCAAAACAGTCGGCGCATTTTTACAAAACTGCATTTGGATTTCAGTCATATGCATATGCCGGACTTGAAACAGGAGTGAGGGA
>CAZBYM010000420.1:0-3978 GCA_964495745.1 uncultured Chryseobacterium sp.
GTCGCCGGACATTGTTTCTGTTGGAACAAAGACATGTCCAATTCGGTTACCAACAAAAATCATTAATCACAACTCCCTGATTCTACAGGGTTTCAAGAGTAGGTTCGATTCTCTCCGGATCCATATTACCTCAAATCTCTTTCACCCCGCCACCAACTTCCCATACAACGTTATCGCATTCTCCTGCTTCACATTTACATTCCTACTTGCAATACTAAACGCGACAAAAATATCGCTTGCAGGAGCAAGGATCGCATTAGGAATATTCAGCAATTTCGGATCGACATATGCAACACCTTGTTCATAGCGAATTGCGTTTGGACTGTCAGCGATTGAAAATTCATGGGTCGTGGATGCGCCATTAGCGTCCTTTACACGAATGACAAACACAAAATCGATGGGGTCTGTCTTTTCAAATTTTAAAGCTTCTAGAATAAGTGCTTGATTTTTTTTGATCATACCAGAACTGCCAGGAAAGATTGGTTCAACGTGTCGAGAGGTAAGTTGAAGCGTAATATAGTGGTCGTTCATTTATTGAAGATATAAAGCAGGATGAAGGTAGCATTAATTGAAATTTGTAGTGATGAGATTGTAAATTGTGAACGATGCTAAAGTTCAAAATAATATCGTCAAGCAAACTGATTAAACTGTCTCCAACACTAATCCCATCCTGTAAATATCCCCTTCTCCCAAACTACTTTCCCTTCTCTCTATCAACATATTACTTCTCCCCAGCACCCCATTTCCCCCAATAATCTCCTCCCAATTTGTCCGAAATATTCTCCCCGGTAAATCAGAAATTTATAGGTTTTGAAAACACATCTCACGTCTTCATGAAACACCTAATAGTAACCGCCGACGACTTCGGTGTCTTCCCTGCAATCAACGAAGGAATTATTGATGCAGTAAACGCAGGCAAGGTTAATTCTGTTGCTGTTCTCGCCAATTACAAAGGTCATGTTCTACCCAATGCTCCTTACGGAACGAAGTATGAGAATTCACTGACCAATGTAAAGTGGCTCATCAACAACACACAGGCGAATCAACCAGAGATTGGGTGTCATCTCACGGTGACCTCGGGAAGACCGCTCACGGGAGACAAAATGGATTTCGCTTGTGACGGAGATGGAAATTTTCACTCATACGGCAACTTCAGAAATTTCAAGGAGCCGGAGCAATTGAAAAAACTGTACGACGAACTCTGCGCACAGGTAGAGGAATTGAAAAGTGTTCCAGGTTGCAGCGTAAAGCATTTAACGAATCACCATAATTCACTCACGCTGTTTCGACATCACTTCGATGAATATTTGAAAGTGGCAAAGAAATTTGGACTTCCAATTCGTTCTGCGGATGTACGCCCATCGAAAAGACAAGAAACATATTTATGGATACTTGATCGCAAGTTGACTTCAGATATTCCAAAGGAAGAACGTGAAGCGATGTTGGAATTTCAAGCGAAGATCGCTGATGAATTTCGAAAGAATCCGTTTGGAGTGAAAGGGCCAGATTTTCTCGATAGTCGACATTACGGCCCTGTAGGATTACTACCTGCTACTCGAATCGCGGCATTCTGGTTGGCGAAAGCAAAGCGAAAAAAACTGGATGAGTTTTTCGAAGAGTTTGAAAAATCAACAGAGAAAAGTGTTGAATTGCTTTTGCATCTCGCTAAACCGGGATTCCTGACCGTTGATCGCAGCAATCATCTGGATTATTCCGGTGTCGATCGAAACTATTTCGACAGTAGGGCTTTGGAACTTAAAGCCATTCGCGACTACGATTTGAGAAAATGGAAAGGCGTTGAACACAAAGGTTGGAGCTTTTAAGGAGCTTTATCACGCAGGCAATTTGATCGAAAAAATAATTTCATTGGCGAAAAAACATAAACGTGAAACTCATAATTAGTATGACATGGAACAAATGAAATCAGAAAAAACTAAAGATGTTCTTGATGTTCTGGAGGCGGATAGAAATTATTTGAAGTTGGAACCGGGAAAAAAAGTTTCAGGACTCGCTTTTTCCGGTGGGGGAATTCGATCGGCCTCGTTTGGGCTTGGGGTAATGCAGGCGCTGGTAGGGAAAAATCAATTGGAGAAAATGGACTATATGTCCACTGTTTCCGGCGGCGGTTATTTGGGAGCAGCATTAACCTGGGCGTTGCAGCAAGGAGGGAAGGGGGCAGGAACTACTCCCGACAAATTTCCATTAGGGAAAAAGGGAATGGCCGCCCGGTTTACGGGAAAGGCTGGCGAACGGAGTAGCGACACGAAGGAAAATACTCTTCTCGATTTTATTCGACAACACAGTAGTTATTTGATGCCAACAGGTAAACTTGGAACAATCTCATTTGCTGGTGTTGTTGCAAGAAGCATTATTACTTCGCTTCTTATTTATTTCAGCATGCTTGTAGTATTGATGACCCTTTTCAACTGGGGACATTTTTTCTCAACACCAATGTTTGTCGAAGAAATGAAAATGCTACTTCCGTTCATGCACACAACCGGAGTATTTGTTCCGATGGCCGTTATGTGTATGGTTATCTACGTGCTGTGGGGGTTTTTGTATTCGTTGCGCACATTTATCAGTGCAGATGGTGTTTTGAACGAGTATCTCTGGTTCATAAAAGGACAAGTCATCATTGGATATTTATGGAAGATCAGCTTGACAAGTGTATTGATTGGTTTACTTCCATACGTCACTACATTGTTGGCAGACGATGTTGAGAATGCATTAGCTGCATGCGGTTCTACTTTATTTGGAACTTTTGTTGGAATCTGGCAATACAAGAAAGCGCAAAAGAGTGAGAAGGGTGGCGGCGTGATTTCAGACCTCACAATTTACCTTGGAGCATTTGCTTTGATGTATGGACTTCTCGCACTTGCCTATATCATTGCCGGTATCTTTTTCAATGATGAAGTTCAGCTTATTCATCCAATTTGGTTCACGGTTGTTGTAATTGGAACAGTTTTCTTCGGCGTATTTGTGAATCTGAATTTAATAGGCCCTCACCGGCTTTGGCGCGATCGACTCATGGAAGCATTTATGCCCAACAAAGAAGCAGTGAGAGACAACGTATGGCAACCGGCGAGCGAGGCTGATTCTGCATTGATGGAAGACATGTGTAATCCGGAAAATCCGAGGCCATATCACATTGTCAATACCAATGTAATCTTGACAAACTCGAAGCAAGTAAAATTCAAGGGTAGGGGAGGAGACAATTTTATTATTTCGCGACTCTTTTGTGGAAGTGATGCAACAGGTTGGAGAACTACCAAAACATTTCATAAGAACGGAGCGAGAGGAATTACTCTCGCAACTGCGATGGCCACTTCCGCTGCTGCGTTGAATCCGAATGCAGGAGTTTCCGGTGGCGGTGTTACCAAAAGCGCAATCGTATCGATTCTTCTTTCTACGCTCAATCTTCGATTAGGTTATTGGGCAAGTAACCCGAATAGAAATCTCTGGCCTTTCCCTCCTAACTTTTTTACTCCCGGAATTACCAGTGAAATTACGCGAAGCGGATTCAAAGAAACAGATTCGCGTGTTTTGCTTTCTGACGGCGGTCATTTCGAAAATCTCGCACTCTATGAATTGATTCGCCGGAAGTTGGATCTCATCATTCTTTCAGATGGCGGAGCTGATCCGGGTTTCAACTTCGATGATCTGGCAAATGCCGTTGAAAAAGTTCGCGTGGATTTCGGAGTGAAGATTGACTTCAAGGATGGATCAGGACTAGATGGAATGCTTCCCGGCACAAGAAATAAAAATGATTTCGATAAGAAATACGAAATTGCGGAACGAGGCTATGCTTTTGCCGAAATCACTTATGATGACGGCAAGAAAGGTACGCTGGTATACGTGAAACTGGCAATGGTAGACAAGCTTTCGACTGACGTTTACAGTTACAAAGGAATTAATTCAACGTTTCCACATGAGTCAACTTCTGATCAGTTCTTTGATGAGAAACAGTTTGAAGCGTAT
>CAZBYM010000421.1:0-3974 GCA_964495745.1 uncultured Chryseobacterium sp.
TGCCGTACATCAATGGGAAATTTATTATTCCCGCCATTACGATTGCAGCATTGGTATTTGTTTGCACTGTAAGCAAAGATTCGGCGGCAGATTTTATCAGTTCCTCAACTGTGAAAACGTACGACGAAATAGCTCCGACATTAACTCCGACAGAAGACAGTTTATTCCGGACATTCGCGTTGGAAAAAGAAATTGTTTTGTCGCCAGAACTTACACGCGAAGGACTTGACTCTGATATACTGACAGGATACGTTGGAGAATACAATTTCGACGACGCACGAAAATATCTTCCGAAGAGTACAGCATTCGCATACAATCTTCCAATGTGGATTTTCCTGCTTGTATGTGCGTTCATGACAATTCGGACTTTCATAAAAAACCTTTCGTTCATTCCGGTTGCAGGACTTCTGTCATGCTGTTACCTACTCACAGGAATGGCCGGATCAAACTGGCTGTGGTTCTTCATCTGGTTTGGAATCGGTCTTGTGGTATATTTCTTGTACGGACGAAATCACAGTTTACTCGCACGCAAGTAAAATGAAATCATTCAGCGTCGACGCAGACATACGAAAAGCATCAACACTGGATTCGGAGTTTTACACTTCCGAAGAAACCTTTCACGTCTCGAAAGAAAAAATATTTTCGCGTAGCTGGCAATTCATTGGAGATACAGATCAGATTCGCTTGAGTGGCCAATTGGTTCCACATACTATTCTGTCTGGCTTTCTTGACGAACCAGTTCTTTTGGTTCGCGATAAAGACGATTCACTTTCTTGTATTTCGAATGTTTGTACACATCGCGGGAATATTCTAATTGAACACTCTTGTCAGGATAACCATATTCGTTGCCGGTATCATGGAAGGCGATTTGATCTCAATGGCAAATTCAAACAAATGCCGGAATTTGAGCAAGCAGAAAATTTTCCATCCTCCAAAGATGATCTTCCAAAAATTCCATTTGGAGTCTGGGAGAAATTAATTTTTGCATCTATTGCGCCATCTATGGAATTGGCATCTGCATTGAAAGAAATGCAAGATCGACTTTCATTTCTTCCGCTCAAAGAATTCAAGTTGGAACCAAACCGTTCGCGCGATTATCTGGTGAAAGCACATTGGGCTTTATACTGTGAAAATTATCTGGAAGGATTTCATATTCCTTTTGTTCATGCCGATTTGAATGCGGCAATTGATTACGGTTCGTACACAACAGAATTGTTCCGCTATTCGAGTTTGCAATTGGCATTGTCCCGAGGCGGAGATGATGTTTTTGTATTGCCGGAAAATCATCCTGACTACGGAAAACAAGTTTCAGCCTATTACTATTGGGTGTTCCCAAACATGATGTTCAACTTTTATCCGTGGGGGTTGTCGGTGAATATTCTCAAACCGTTGGGAAAAGAATTGACCAAAGTTTCATTCTTGACTTACGTATACGATGCAGCGAAGATCGATAAGGGTGCAGGTGCACTACTGGATAAAGTTGAACGAGAAGACGAAGCTATTGTAGAAAATGTTCAGAAAGGAATCAATTCGCGTTTCTATCAAAGTGGAAGATATTCACCTTCGCGTGAAACAGGAACACATCACTTTCACAGACTCATCTGTGAATTCATGAATTCATAATCAAGACTGATGATCGCATTTATTACCGGCGCCAGCGCAGGATTTGGAAAAGCAACAGCAGAACTTTTTGCTGCAAACGGGTGGAACGTTGTAATTACCGGCCGGAGAAAAACCCGTCTCGAAATAATGGAACGTCAACTCAAAGAAAAATTTGGCGTCGACGTACTTCCACTTGTATTCGACGTGAGAAATCATGAAGAAGTAAAAAAAGCAATTGACTCCCTGCCTGAAAAATGGAGAGCGATTGATTTGCTTGTAAACAACGCTGGGCTTGCTGCGGGGCTAGGCCCTATTCAAGAAGGACTGCTCAGCGACTGGGAAGAAATGATTGACACGAATGTGAAAGGATTGTTGTACATGACACGCAACATCGCGCCAATGATGGTGAAGAATGGAAAAGGGCATATTGTAAACATCGGATCGATCGCAGGAAAAGAAGTGTACGCCAACGGAAATGTTTATTGTGCAACCAAACACGCAGTTGATGCATTAACGAAAGCAACACGCATTGATCTGCTTCAACATGGAATTAAAGTAACGCAAATTGCTCCTGGCATGGCGGAAACGGAATTCTCGATTGTTCGTTTCAAAGGCGACGATGAAAAAGCGAAAAATGTTTACAAAGGATTACAGCCGATGAGCGCACAAGATATTGCTGACACGATTTGGTGGGTTGTGAATCGTCCTGCACATGTGAACATTAATGATATCGTGATCATGCCAACCGCGCAAGCAAATTCAACAACCACAATCAGGAAGTAATATGAAACGCATTCACTTACTTTTCGTGCTCGTAAGCCTTATTGTTATTTCCTCCTGTGGAAGCGACAAGCGTCAGGAAGCCGATTTTATTGTGAAGAACGCGAAAGTGTATACTGTTGATCCATCCTTCACCGTACTTGAAAGTTTCGCGGTGAAAGATGATAGAATCATTGCGGTTGGAACGAATCAAAGTATTGCGACAACTTATTCAAGCGACAGTACAATTGATATGCAGGGCAAGGTGATTCTTCCTGGGTTGATCGATGCACATTGTCATTTCTGGGGATACGCGAAAGGATTGCGCGAATGTAATCTTGTCGGAACAAAATCGTTTGAAGAAGTGATTGAGCGAGTAAAAACATTTGCAGCGACGAATAAACGCAGTTGGATCATTGGAAGAGGATGGGATCAGAACGACTGGGTTACAAAAATGTATCCCGACAAGAAAATATTGGATAGCCTTTTTCCGAATACGCCTGTGATGTTAAAGCGAATTGATGGTCATGCTGCTTTAGTAAATTCAGCTGCAATGCGCGCTGCTGGCATTACAGACTCCACGCAGGTTACAGGAGGAGAAATTCTAAGAAGTGTAACGATAGAAAAAAATAGAAGAGGACGAGAAATTGAAATGGCGGGCCCGGCTTCCGGAATATTAATTGACAATGCAGTAGATCTTGTCGATCGCGTTGTTCCAGCTCTCGATGTAAAATTAATGAAGGAAGCTTTACTCGAAGCACAGAACAATTGCTTTTCAGTCGGTTTAACTACGTTAGACGATGCCGGGCTAATGAAAGATGAGATTGATGTTCTCGCGTCACTGGAAACTTCAGGTCTGTTGCAAATGCGCTTATACATCATGCTCAGTGACAGTTCTTCCAACTACGCCTATTATCTTACGAAAGGACCAATCAAGACGCCGCACATCAACGTTCGTTCGTTCAAGTTTTACGGAGATGGTGCTCTGGGTTCACGCGGCGCTTTCTTACTTGAGCCGTACAGTGATATGCCTGGCCATCGTGGATTTATACTGCGTAGTCCTGCACATTATGAAGAAAAATTCCGACTGCTCAAGTCGAAAGGTTTTCAAGTTTGCACACATTGTATTGGAGATTCCGCAAATCGCATGATATTGAAAATGTATGGCGAAATTCTCGAAGGTGAAAATGATTTACGTTGGAGAATAGAACATGCGCAGGTAGTGAATCCAAACGATCGCAATTATTTTGAGAAATATTCTATCATTCCATCTGTTCAACCAACACATGCAACTTCAGATATGTATTGGGTGAATAAACGATTAGGTGATAAGAGAATTGCAGGGGCATACGCATATCAATCGTTACTCGAAGCGTGTGGAATACTCGCATTGGGAACTGATTTTCCCGTGGAGAATATTAACCCGATGTATACATTGTATTCCGCTGTTGCACGAAAAGATTTGAAAGGGTTTCCTGCAGATGGATTTATTCCGGAAGAAGCGTTAGATCGCAAGCAAGCTATTTTTGGAATGACATCCTGGGCAGCGTATTCAAATTTCGAAGAAAAAGAAAAAGAAAGTATTTCTCCGGGCATGTATGCTGATTTTATTG
>CAZBYM010000422.1:0-3944 GCA_964495745.1 uncultured Chryseobacterium sp.
TGACAAACAACAGCATCAAGATATATCCCAGAAAATGAAAAAAATATTTCAGTTCACAATTACTACTTGTTTACTATTTCTTTCGGCCAATGTATTCGCTCAAACGGGTGCACGAATGGTGGATAGAATAGTTGCAGTTGTTGGAAGCCAGATTATCAAGGAATCTGACATTGAAAATACTTTTGAGCAATACAGAGCTGAAGGAATTCCCATGACGGATAGTTTGCGTGGTGCGATTCTGGATGAATTGATGTTTCGCAAGTTACTTGTGCAGCAAGCGATTCATGATAGTATTACAGTTGCCGATTCTGAGGTTGATAATGAGCTTGATCGTAGAATGCGCTATTACCTAATGCAATTTGGTTCTGAAGAAGCTTTCGAAAAGTTTTATGGGAAAACAGTTGAGGCATACAAATACGAGTTACGCGACCGCGTAAAAGAATTATTGCTTGTGCAGCGCATGCAAGGAGAAATTGTTGGTGATGTTTCTGTTTCTCCTGCTGATGTGAAAGCATATTTCGGACGAATTCCTCTTGATAGTTTACCGTTGATAAATTCGGAAGTTGAAGTCGGGCAGATTGTGATCAAGCCACCGGTCAATCAGGAATTGAAAGAATTTACACGACAAGAGCTAGAGGCAATTCGTCAGCGGATCATGAAAAACACTTTGGATTTTTGTGCTGCAGCTTCCACGTATTCCGATGATCCGGGATCAAAATTCAATTGTGGAAAATATGAAAATGTGCGACGTGGTACTTTTGTTCCGGAATTTGATGCGGTTTGTTTCAAATTGAAGGAAGGAGAAACATCTGAAATATTTGAAACGGAATATGGATTTCACTTTGTTAAGCTGATTTCCAGAAAAGGCGAAGAAGTAACAATGCAACACATTCTGAAATCCATTCCTACAGCACCGGAAGACTTGCAGTCATGTAAAGTAACTCTTGATTCCATCATGAGGTTAATTCGTCTGGACAGCATGACTTTTTGTGAAGCCGCTGCGAAATTTTCAGATGATGAAGGAACAAAATACTCATGCGGTTTGTTCTTAAATCCAATGACTGGAACGAGCAAGATCGATATGGAAATTATCGGACAGATTGATCCTAACCCTGATTTTCCTGTTATCGTAACGGCGTTGAAAGTCGGAGCATATTCTTCTGCACATCAATGTTTCACTGTCGATGGGAAAGTTGCTTACCGGGTACTCTGGCTCAAATCCAGATCGGAGCCGCATAAAGCAAACTTGAAGGACGATTATCAGCTCATTCAGGATCTTGCATTGCAGGAGAAGCAGGAGTTGAAAATGCGCGAATGGGTATTGGGTATTTTGCCGTACACGTATATCCGTATTGCCGAAGACTATAGAAAATATGACTTCCGTTATCCGTGGGTGCAGTATATCAAGTAACTTAGGGTGAATAATTCGAAATTCAGGAATTCAAATATTCGGGCTTTCACACAGACTTGCGCTCGCAGAATCCTGCATTCATGAATTATGTGATTATTTAACGTGTAACCTCATTTTTGAGTCATTGAATTTTGAATCTTTGGATTATCGAATAATTGAGTAGAAACACATTTCCAATATGCAGTTCAAGAACGACGTTGAAGCCGTAGATTATTTTCAGGACAAGTACAAAAAGTTGTCCAATGAAATTCACAAGGTTATTGTAGGACAAGACGACGTTGTGAAAGACGTTCTGATTTCCATTTTCTCCAACGGACATTGTTTGCTGGTTGGTGTTCCCGGCCTTGCAAAAACGCTACTTGTAAATACTATCGCGCAATCATTGGGTTTGTCTTACAACCGTATTCAGTTCACGCCCGATTTGATGCCGTCAGATATTATCGGAACTGAAATTCTTGATGAGTCACGCGCATTCAAATTTGTCAAAGGTCCATTGTTTGCAAATATTATTCTCGCAGACGAGATCAATCGTACTCCTCCGAAAACACAATCGGCTTTGCTTGAAGCAATGCAGGAACGTGCAATTACTGCTGCAGGAAAGCGATACACTCTCGACAAACCATTCTTCGTATTGGCAACACAAAATCCAATCGAGCAGGAGGGAACGTACCCGCTTCCTGAAGCGCAACTCGATCGCTTCATGTTCAACGTGTGGCTCGATTATCCTTCTTACAAAGAAGAGATTGAAGTTGTTCGCCAGACTACTTCCAATGTCGCTCTGACTCCGGAAAAAGTAATTGGCGCCGACGAAATTCTTTTCATCCAGGAATTGGTTCGTCGTGTTCCTGTTCCGGAAAATGTTTTGGAATATGCAGTAAAACTTGCATCTAAAACGCGTCCGAATACTGAGCATTCAACTCCTGAAATCAATCGTTTGCTTTCTTGGGGCGCGGGTCCTCGTGCTTCACAATATTTGGTTCTCGGTGCAAAATGTCATGCAGTAGTTTCTGGAAAATATTCACCGGATATTGAAGATGTTCGGGCAGTTGCAGCTCCAATTTTGCGTCACCGGATTGTTCGGAATTACAAAGCTGAAGCAGAAGGTGTGAGCGTGGAGTCGATTATTAAGGATTTGCTTTAGATCTCTGTTTTCGCCTCCTGGTTCTGAGTGCAATGGGTGAGTTCGATACTTTTGCACATTAACCACATTTCAGGGCTTATTTTAGGATAAACGTTGAACTCTGAACTGTGAACTGAAAACTGGTTTCCCTATATTTGTTACGCTCCACCCCGAAAACGGCACACAATTTGCCTCTAAACGGAGCAATCTGACCCAAATGAAACACCGTTTACTTCTTTTCGTCCTGTTTTTTGTTCTGCCTGCAACGGTATTTGCTCAAGGCTTTGGTCTTCCTCCCGGCTTTGATCTCAAACAATTTCAAAAGAATGAAGAGCAGGCCATATGGTTTATGCAGTATGATTCCATGATAGTTCGCGTCACAACTTTTGATCGCGGTATGGCTGGAAAAGATTTCGTTTGCTTTCAAGATAAAAAGGGTTGGAAAGTAGTTGCCGGCACGATTGATTCTCTTGGAATGTCAAATTCAAAATGGTTTCAAGTTGACGGAAAAAATGTGGTTTCCGAAATGAAGAAAAAAACGGATACTGTTTTAGTTGCGTCACTGGCTCGCGCAATTTTCAACGCGAGCGTACAACACAAAAAGTTGAATATTAAATCTTCCGCTTCGTGGAAAAAGTATGCGCGCGTTAATCTTGATCTGACAATTACAGTTACTATGTATTGTGATCAGGATGCGGGAGGAACAATTTGGTATGGACCTGAGTGTGCCTGGTGGTATAGTTCCGATGGAAAAAATGTTGTGACTACAAAAATTATTAATCAAGCTCCGATGATGGCGGGCATTGCAGGAACAGCTCTCAATCTATCCTGTCCGAAAGAAAAAATGCCAACGATTGGTACGATGTGGTTAGCCTATCGTATGATGCAAAAGTATCCGCAGATTAATGTCGCTTACAAAACCGGAACAAGCACGTTGAATTACAACGCTACGGATAAGACGTATTCCTGGCAGCATGCTGCGAATTAGGGTGATCCGCTGTGCTCCCACCACGTCGCGACGGCGCCGCCGAAGTAGATGTTCTCGCCCTGAACCCCGACATTGAGGTTGGCGAGGAAGCTGCCGAGCATGAAGAGGAGCGACGTCAGCGCGTTGGCCGGCCAGAGCAGGATCTGGGCGATCGGCGAGGCCGCGAGGAAGATGACCATCAGGATCACGAAGCCCCACTTGTTCAGGAACTCGTTCTCGATGAGGGCGTCGCCCAACTTTCGCGGAAGGAAGCCATACGCCACCTTGCCGCCGTCGAGCGGGTTGATGGGGATCATGTTGAAGATGGCCAGCATGCAGTTGATGGCGATGAACTGGCCTGCGAAGTCCTCGAAGATGCCGAACCAGGCGAGCTCCGCGCCCGGACTTGCGAACCGGAACGCGAGCCCGGCGGTGACGCCATAGAC
>CAZBYM010000423.1:0-3932 GCA_964495745.1 uncultured Chryseobacterium sp.
GAACCTTCAGCAACAAACATAAATCCTCCGAACATGTTTCCATGATCAGATATTGCAATTCCACGCATTTTGTCATTGACAGCTATTTTGTAGAGCCCGGAAATGGACGCTGCTCCGTCGAGAAGAGAAAATTGTGTGTGAACGTGGAGGTGATTAAATTGCATTTACGATTTGTGAATTACGATGTACGAATTAGGTTACAGACACTTCGGCTTTAAACAGCACTGCGTCTTAAAATTACGAATGAAATCCGTGAAGAAAGTGGGTTGTTGAAAAGTCGGGAGATGTCAATGATTTGGAAAACGGGTTACATTTCTTTGAACGAATTGAGCATAACGTTCATTACTCGGGAATACTGAGGCATGGAAGGCTCGAACGTCCATGTGAGAATGAAATAAAGTTTAGTTTTTCCTTGAATAAAGCGAGCACGGTAGGAAATATGGCCTTCAATGTCTATAACGTGACCCGTGACGTCAAATGTCATTGTGTTGAGTCCATTTATTTTCTTCGTTGTGAACGGAGTTGTAGTGACGATGGTATCCAGAACACTCAGTAGGGACTCTTTCTGTGAAAGCGCATAGTTTTCAAGTCTAGTTTTTGTAGTGTCATATTCCCCGAGTTCAGTAAATACGTCAACAAATTCTGGACCTGATTCGTCTATCACGATGATGTAAAGCTCTTTGTTGTAGTCTGAATATCCCAAGGACGCTTCATCATTCAGAGAAGAATCGGGAGTCATATACTCCGGAATTTGGAGCGAATAGAGTCCCGGTGCAACTACTTTTCGTAGCGAATCATCGACTTTATTCTTAGTTTTTGTTCGGGCATCTGCTTGTTCGGGATTATTAATATTGAACAAAAAGGAGAAGATCAATGTCAGAATTGAGATGACCAGGAATTTGGTGCGCATGACGAAGTGTAGACTTGTGGTAAAAAAGAAGACTTCGTTGCGAGATGATCGTAACGAAGTCTTCAGTAATAACAAAATGTGATTATAGCTCTTTGAACGAATTGATCATCATGTCCATATCATCCTGATACTTCGACTTGTCTTTCTCGAAAGTCCATGTCATGATCATGTAAAGATTCTCTTTGCCTTCAACGAAAGCAACGGTGAATCCCATTGCATCTGTGATTCCAGCTTGCGTACCTGCAACATCAGCGATACGAGCTTCAGCTCCGCCAATTTTTGTCTTGCGAACTTTCGACTTCGAGGTAACAGTTTCCATGTTCTCTTCGATCGACTCCATTTGTGCTTCGCAATAATTATCGCAAGCTCCTTTGGTATCGTCATATTCGCCAAGCTCTTTGAATACATCAATGAATTCTTGTTTTGGCTCGTCGATAACGATTACATAAACTTCTTTGTAGATATTCTGATATTGCAGAGATGCTTCATCGTTAAGGTCATTTCCTTCAGTTAAATAATCAGGAAGTGACATCGAGTAAAGATTGTTGATCTTAACATCTTTAAAAGACTCGTCCGGTTTAACATCGTTACGTTCTTCTTCTGTTTTTGGTTTGCTTGAACAGCCAGTGTTCGTCATTACAGCCAGTGCCAATACAGCTACTACAGGGATAAATAATTTGCGCATGATAAGTGGTTAAAATTGAATATTTGGGTTAGACCGTGAAAGTAATATAGTGGGGGGGAATTGGCAACTATTTATCGGTTTTTCGAAGGAAAATAGCGTGTAAATACGCGGAATATTCAATTCTTTGATTCCTACTCGAAATAACATGGAGAATTGAAGCCGGTTGGCGGGACAGAAACGACTATGAATAAGTCTGGATATTATCAAAGTAAAGACTTTGGAGTTAATACCAAGAAAGAGAAAATAATATGTGTGGTTACAACCAGAGCGGAAAGTTTTGGCGGGTAGTAATCCGAGGACAAATTATTTTTCATATTCTCTCGATGTGCGGGATATAAAATGACTATCAGTGTCCAGCGCCTTGGATCGCGAATGTTCAACATCTATAGAAATCGGAATTGCCGAGCTGAAATAAAATAATTGTATTTTGCTCAACAGAGTGAGCTTGTTACTGACCACACTATTATTTATCCCGCTATGGATCAACAGAATAATGTAAGGAAGACTTTGGTTGATTTCCGAAATCAACTTGATGAGTCGCAGGTTCCATTTTATGCAGTGGTTTTCATAATAGGCGGGAGTATTGTGGTTGCTGCGGTTGTAACCGGTGCGATGTATAGTCATTCTGTTTTTCCGTCTTTGGTTGTTATTGCGATAACTGCTATTGCAATGTTTGCTGCGCAAAAAAAAATGGTGCGCGATCCAATGGATATTGTGATAGGAAGTTATATAGCAGCAGTTAGAAAATCAAAAATGAGCGGAGATGATTTATTGAATGAAAAATTACTTCCTGATGAGGAAATGTTGGGCAAGTTCACTAATTACAGTGACGGTATGCGGCAATCAATGGACAATGCCCTCTTCATAGGCCTTTCCCGTTTGAATTTTACAACGGAAGAAACAAATATCAGTGATGAGTACAAGGGCACTGTCAAATGGATTAAGCTTGCCAAAAATGCAGAGAACCTTCGGCGTGCAAGTCAACGGAATCATCATATTACTTCTCCGGTCGACCTGTTCCTTACAAAAGAGAACTCGTATACTGCCAAATTTGAAGAACTGAGAAAGAAATGTTTTCCGGATCATGTCAGTAATTACTACGACAGTTACAATGACAAAAGCGATTTTTTGGTTTTCAAGGATAAAGCGGATAATTTGATTGCTGTATTGCGCATTTCACCTAATCCTGACGGAGCATTAATTACACAAACGAAGAGTGCAGGCGATTTTCGAAATGACGCGGACACTGTTGATTTCTGCAACGCGATGGTTAAACCGGATTATCGCATGAACGGAATATTCGAACTACTGATACTTGCCGGGCTTGCATACGCTTATAAAAGCGGGAAACGCTATGTCAACGGGGCGGTGGTAAAAGGCACACTTCGAGACCGTATGTCTGGTTTGTATTTCGACATGGATTTTCCGCGCGTGAAATCCAATGAGCCTTATGGAAATACGAAATCAGTTATTCCAATTCGATGCGATCTTGAAAAGTCGATTGAGGACATCAAGTATAAGTTGGATGATTATGTGGATTATCTGGTTGATTATGGGATTAGGGTTGAGAGGAAGGGGTTGGATGAATTAGTGTTTTGAAAGTATGTGTTAGTGAAGTTTTTTCTTCAAAGGTGAGAAATACGCATAAAGTGTGAACATTGAATTAGAGCCTAAGTTGGCTTCTGGTTTGCAGCTATGTTGGTATAACTAACAACATAACTTTATGAAAGCACCATTTTTATTTGCACTGATGCTAATCAGTGGAGCTGCGTTTTCCCAAGAAGAAGAAGACCCGGCAGATGACATCAATCATGTGTTGATTGACATTAACGAATCAAATCCTTTACCAATCTCACACGATGCAATCGAGCAGAGTACACAGGAGAATGAGGAAGTAATTCACGGCGGTGATTCAGAAGGCTCGGGATCTGAGGATTCCGAAGATGATCCTGATTTTTACGCTGTTCTGAGAGAGAGAAATCAATAAGCTTTCATTGTTCATTCGGCAGAGGATTTGAAAGTTCCCTTAATCGGATGCGGTATTAAATTATCGCAGATCATGAAGAGAACTTTCGGTCCTCTCCTTCGAAATGAAATTGCTTGCTTTCAATTCCGGTTCGTCGAGCAAATGTCTATTTTAGCAGACTAAGTGGCTTCATCTTCTATTCCATTCAACTTAAACAGTATAAATTTCTGATATGCGTACATTATCATTTCTCATCGCATTTGCCGCAATTCTCGTTCTTGATGGTTGCGGACCTGAAGCTAAATATGGTTGCACAAATCCATCGGCCACTAATTATGATCCAACCGCGAACATGGCGGATGATTGTCAAT
>CAZBYM010000424.1:0-3912 GCA_964495745.1 uncultured Chryseobacterium sp.
CAGCGTGTTTATGCTGCTACGAATAATGGATTGCGTGTTAGTATTGATGGAGGAAACACTTGGACCACGGCTCCAAACATTGCTGCGACTGCTAACTTAAGTGATGTTGACATGAATGGACAGGGTGTAATTATCGCGAGTGTAAATGGAGATCCATGGAGATCAAGTGATGATGGAGTGAGCTTTTCAAATGTCGGGGCTGCCGCTTATGGATTTTATAATGCAGCTGCATCCAGAACAGAACTTGATTTTGCTCCATCCAATCCAAATTTTATTTATGCTTTGGTTGCAGCAAACAGTGGTGCGCTGGGCGGACTTTATTTCAGTTCTAATGCCGGCGCAACATGGTCGATGCTTTCCGGTGCGGGAAATGCACAATTGGATCCATTGAATGGTCAAGGCAGTTACGACAACGTTATTGAAGTAAATCCAAACGACGAAAACGATATGATCATTGGTGGAGTAGAATTGTGGCGTTATACTTTGGTGAGTTCAAGTCCTGCCTCAGGTCAGTGGACAAGAATTGCGATCGAGTTTCCGAATTCTCCTTTCGTTCCGTGGTATGTGCATTCTGATAAACACGCGATTGTATTTGATCCTGCAACTCCTGGAAGATGGTTCGTTGGATCGGATGGAGGAGTGGCACGTACATTGAACGATGGTGATACATATCAGCAAATGAATTCCGGTTACAACGTTACACAAGCGTATGCAATCGCTGTCGAGAACACTGCACCGAATCGCGATCAGACGATGATTGGAACGCAGGATAATGGAACGCAATTTATGGATGGAACCGGTAACACAGTGAAATCCGGAAATCACGTGAGTGGCGGCGATGGTGCTCAGTGCGAAATTTCACTTCTAAATCCGTTGGCATTGTTTACAACATCACAGCTTGGTGTCGTTTCAAGATCTAACAATCGCGGTGGATCACAGGGAGGGTTTTATGATGATGCATTAGCAGGGAATACCGGAATCGGAAATTCATATGGATTCTCGAGCTTCGTTACACCGATTCGCCTCTGGGAAAGTTTCAATGATGTGTTAACAGTAGATTCCATTTCTGTTTACAATGGATGGCAGGACCAGAACAAGCATGTATCTGATGGAATTACTGCGTCATATTCCGGTGTTATTTCTGTTCCATTTCCTCTGGCATCACCGCTTGCAACAATTGATATGGCCTCGGTGAAGTTTTATTGCGGAACGGATTCTTCACAGGCTAGTGGCCTAGGTATATTCAGCGGAGACGCAACAGGTTTTGTTGATGCACAAGGAAATTATTCCATTACTTGGCTGCAAACGCCTCTTTCCAACAGAGTGGTTCGTGCGGTATTCACAGTTACATACGGAGCGGGAACCGTACTGACGATGAATTCGAATATTCAAGGCAGAACAATTGTCTACACCCTGCCAAATACATTATTCGCCGGAGGTGTAGTAAAAATTCAGGATCATGTTCAAGCTCGACTTGCAGTTGGTTACGCTGGTGCGAATGGTGTAAATGTGATCAAACGGCCACTCGATTTTTCAACGAATCCACAATGGATGAAAGTTGCAGGACCTGCATCAACTCCTTCTGCATTTGGCGGAACTACATCTTGTATGGCTTGGTCGACCGATGGTAACCACCTCTTTGTTGGAACTGAAACGGGAAATGTATTCCGCGTATCCGGAATTTCCCAGATCATCGATCAGGAAAATGGTTGTGTGGATAGCGCAGCAGCAGGAGATCTCGTAGTGACTTGTACTCGCATTTATGCCGGTTCGCGTTACATCACTTCAATCGATTGTGATCCAAGCAACGCAGATAATGTAGTGATTAGTTTAGGTGCATATAGTCAAACTCAATATGTTTTCGTGTCAACTTCTGCAACTACAGCTCCAGTAACAACAAGTGCTGGAACTTTCACAAACAAAACCGGAAGTGGAGCAACAGGACTTTGGTCACAGGGCGGAATTCCTGTTTATTCAGTTTGCTTTGACAAATACGATAGTGGTCGATTGCTGATCGGATCTGAGCATGGAATTTATGAAACTGCAGACGTGACTACATCAAATCCTGTTTGGACATATGCCGGATCTTCAGAAATGGGCATGGTTGCAACTGATATGATTCGTCAGCAGCGTTGGGATCCGTGGCATGTTCCGAATGCAGGATGTTTTTATGCAGGAACTCACGGTCGTGGCGCGTGGCTGGATGAGTCCTCATGGCAAATGCCAACTTCTATTGGAGAACCGGGAACTCCTGGAAATAATGTATCTGTTTTCAACAATGATTTGAAAGTTTTCCCGAATCCGGTCATCGATAACAGCAATGTAACATTCATGCTTCCGCAGAATGGTGATGCTACACTTGAAATTTATGACTTGACGGGGAAATTGGTTTCGTCGCAGAATTATGAGAATCTTCAAGCAGGAACAAACACAATTCAATTCGGAACTGAGAATCTCGTGAAAGGTACATACCTGATTTCTGTGACGCAGAACAATAGAAAAGTTGGTACTGGAAGGTTCTTGAAAATGAATTAACGATTGCTATTGGTAAGGAAAAGCCTTTTGGAAACGAGGGGCTTTTTCTTTTCGAAAAAAATCAAGATCAGAATTAAGCTGCCTTATTCGTTATCGTGGTTCATGTGAATCCACCGGCGCCAGATCACGAAATGTGCATGGAATTGCGCCAACAGCGTTTAGCAAAGATTGGAGATCAATAGCCATCAAGTGATCTAATTCTTGCTCACGGGCAGGAAAATAATCGAAGTTAATTCCTGGAAGATTAACTTTTTCCTCTTCTCCCGGGCGAAGTGCAGGGTCGCCAAGGTGAAACATGAATTCGGATGAAAATGTTTTCCCTCGATATTGTGAAATCAAAAAACGAAGATAAGTTTCGCTCGGCTGCCCATAGAATTCATCCAAAAGACAATAAGTCGAATTCAGATTACGTTGACGTGTAAGCGCAACACGTCGCCCAATAAATGGAGCCGCATATGCCCGCCGATAGAAACCGAGCGAAATTCCTTCACGTACCGCGGGGTTGAAAATCTGTCTGTCCACGTTACTGGTTTGCAATACTGATTTGCTCCATGGCATCGCACTGCGAATCGGAATACCATACGATTGAATCACATTCACATAATCGCCAAACAATCTATTATCGATGTAAACAGCACCGTGGTGATTGGAAACGCTGTCGATACGCTTGGATGCCTCACTGTATCCTGCATCAAGAAGAATAGCTTCCAATGTTTCAATCTGTTCATGCAGCTCAACCGAAACGTCGGCGCGTTGATAATTTCCGCCGTCAAAAAAATCGGCGGGATCATGAAATTCCGGTCGTGAAGCAGTGGGATCTTTTACCAGAGAATCAGTATTTGTCAACGGAAAACCTGCCGTCACACTGAAATGAAGTCCGATTCCAAATTCCAGATTATTGTTCCGTCGGAATGCAAGGAGATTCTCAATTCGTTCATGTGAGTCCGGAAAACACACAAACGTCGCAACTGAATTTATTCTTTTCTGAAGTAATGCCCTTTTGATACCGGAGTCGATATAGTCGCAAGCTCCGAAGTCGTCGGCTGTGAGAATGATTTTGCTCATATACGATTTGTGATTTACGAAGTATGATTTACGAATCCGGCTCAGGCGGTTCGCTTTCACCAATGACTTTCGTGGCGTCTTCATTACTGAGTTTCTCCACGTCCTGCAAGCGTAACTGGATTTTCCGAGTACGAGTGGTTACCAGTTTTTCAATTTCATCATGCGCGTCCTGGATGTTCTTCTGTGCTTTCTGAAGTACAGTGCTGAAGTTTCCGAATTCAGTTTTGACGGCTTTGAGCACTTCCCATACTTCTCCGCTTCGTTTCTGAATCGCCAGGGTACGGAATCCCATTTGTAAGCTATTAAGTATAG
>CAZBYM010000425.1:0-3901 GCA_964495745.1 uncultured Chryseobacterium sp.
CAGAAGATACTCGATTCTGTTGAAGAGAAATTTGGTGTATTGCTGGAGCGAGAAGTAAATATATTTTAGTTCACAGTTTCCAGTTCATGGTTCCCGGTTGAGAATCTTAATACTGAAATTCTGTTTTAGCCCGACAACGGTGAACGGTGAACTAAGAACGATTAACTTATTTCCGCTCCGAGATTTTTCAATTGCTCCCAGAAATCGGGCCAAGACTTAGAAACAACATCTGTGTCTTTCATTTGTAAACGTGGACACATTATTGCGAGTGGCGCGAAAGCCATTGCCATGCGGTGATCTTCATATGTCTCGATCAAAGGGGAGTTTTCTACAACGCCATCGAATGATCTGATTTCAAGAATTCCTTTTCCAGGTTCACTGCATGTAACACCAAACTTTTTCAATTCTGTTACCAATGCGTTAATGCGATCCGTTTCTTTTACGCGCAAAGTGTTGAGTCCACGCATGAGTAATGGAATTTTTTTCGCCGCTGCCACCACTGCACAGGTTTGTACGATATCAGGACAATCTTCGAAATCAAAAGCGAATGCTTTAGGCGTGTAATGGTTTTTGGTAATCCGAACTCCACCCTCTTCGAATTTTGTGCTCACACCGAGAAATGGAAAAATCAAAGCGCTAACTGCATCTCCCTGCAGACTTTTTTCGTTCAGTCCTTCGAGAAAAATATCTGCATCATCAGCAATTGCTGCCAACGCATAACAATACGAAGCTGCGCTCCAATCTGCTTCTACCAGAAATTGTTTTTCAGGATCATCAGCCAAATATTTCTGATTACTTACTGAAAGTGTATCGCCGTCCCAAATACTGAAGACGTGAAATCTTTCCATGATTCGTAGTGTCATGAGAATATATGGCATTGATGCAACAGGCCCGTTGAACCGAATGACCAAACCATTATGAAGTGTAGGTGCGATCAGAAGCAGAGCAGTTACAAATTGACTGCTTACACTTCCGTCCAACTCAATCTGTCCGCCCTGCAATTTTGTTCCCGTAATTTCAATTGGGGCAAATCCTTCTTCTCCTGTGTACTTAATCTGCGCGCCAAGTTGTCGCAATGCATCCACTAAAATTCCAAGTGGACGTTTTTGCATTCGTGCAGAACCTGTGAGAATCCGTTTTCCTGGAAGTGAAGCGAAATAAGCTGTCAAGAAACGCATCGTTGTTCCGGCAGGACCGCAATCGAAAATTCCGTCATTCTCAGTTTGCGAACTCTTTGTAAGTAGTTGAGCCAATACTTGTGAGTCCTGCGCATCAGAAATAACCGGCATTTTATTTTGAGTTCCGATCAGCGAACGAATGATCAGTAATCTATTGCACTCACTTTTTGACAAGGGCAGCCGCACCCGTCCTTTGATAATGGTTGGTATTGTAATTACGGCATCTTTACTGATACTCATAGACGATGATTATGAGAGCGAGCGATAATAATTGAGTGAAGCTATGATGAGGTCTGGTGAAACAACTTTTCCAATATCACAGGTTCCAATTGCCTTAAGCAGAACCATTCTAATTTCACCTTTTTCGTTTTTCTTATCATGGCGCATAAGCTCAATGAGCCGATGGTCATCGACGGGGTTAAGAGACTGTAACGAAAAATACCCGGAAATGTTTCGGACAATCTCTTGATGTTCATCTTCACCTAATCCGCTGCGTTTCATTGAAATCCATGATTCACAAATCATTCCGAGGGCAACAGCCTCTCCATGCAAGAGTGTTTTTTCTTCTCTTTCAAGTACCAAACCTTCGATTGCGTGTCCGATTGTATGTCCAAAGTTGAGTTTTTTTCTTTCCCCGGATTCTGTAGGATCTTTGGCAACAATTGCAGATTTCAGTTCAATCGATTCGCGGACAATATCTCCAATCTGATCCGTGTCCAATAAATCAATGGAGCAACATCTTCGCCAATAGTCAGGATTAGCAACAAGTCCGTGTTTTAATATTTCGGCGAGTCCGGCAATCATCTCGCGTGATGGCAAAGTTTTGAGAAAATCGGGATAGATAAATAATTCTTCTGCTTGAGCGAAAACACCCACTTCATTTTTCAAAGAACCGAGATCAATTCCGGTTTTGCCTCCAACCGAAGCATCAACTTGTGCGAGAAGAGTAGTTGGAATATTTACGAATGCAATTCCGCGTTTGAATGTTGCCGCAACAAATCCACCGAGATCTGTAATCACTCCACCGCCGAGGTTGATCAGTAATGAATTCCGGTCTGCACCCAAATCTGCCAGTGCACTCCAAACCTGTGTGCACACTTCAATGTTCTTATTTTTTTCTCCGCTCTCCAATTCAATCACTTCCGCTTCGAGAAGTTTTGGGACACGAGCAACTAATTCCGGCAAACAATTACTTAGTGTGTTTTCATCAACAAGTATGAAGAGTGACGAAAAGTTGCGCTGTTTAAGAAATAGTGCGAGGTGCGCGAACACCATCTCTCCATAGGTTATTTCGACTGTTTTTCCAGATGAGAGAGCGGTCATACCTGACAAAGAAACGAAAATGGGGCAATAACTTTGAATTCAATCCGGAATGAAATTAACAATGGATTCTTAAAAGAGTCCAGAGCCCGAATCTATTTCCTAATTTTGTCTTCGTCCGCCAAAGTCGGGCATTTTCGAAGCAATTATGGTCTCATTTGACAATACAGAAGTCGCATTTTCAGGAAAAACTGATGGAGATCTAAAAAGATCGTATTGGTTGTTCAAAGTGATCGGCAGTCCAGCGATGGTTTCGATTGGAAAAGGCCTGACCAATTTTGCGCTTGCCATTCATTTCCCAATTAAGTGGTTACTGAAGCCAACGATATTCAAGCAATTTGTAGGCGGAGAAAATATCGAAGAGTGTTCTCGCACGATTTCTGCACTTGGCAAATATAAAGTTGGAACCATTCTGGATTTTTCTGTTGAAGGAAAGGAATCGGAAGCCGACTTTGATTTCGGAGCGAAGGAAATTATCGCCACAATTGAACGAGCGAAAACAGACAGCAATATTCCATTTTGCGTTTTCAAAGTAACAGGACTTGGACGTTTTGCGTTGCTTGAAAAAGTTACAGCAAGAGAGGAACTTACATCAGACGAAGAAGCCGAATGGAAGCGAATCTGGAAACGAGTTGATGAAATTTGTTCTGCCGCCGAAAAGATTGGCAAACCAATTTTTGTTGACGCGGAAGATAGCTGGATTCAACAAGCCATTGATGATCTGGCCGACGACATGATGGCACGTTACAATACCAAAACGTGTATCGTTTACAACACATTTCAGTTGTATCGTAAAGATCGTCTCGAGTTTCTCAAAACATCGTTTCAGAAAAGTACTACAGGAAATTATTTTCTTGGCGCTAAATTGGTTCGTGGTGCATACATGGAGAAAGAGCGAGCCCGCGCTATTGAAATGTCATACCCTGATCCTATTCACGATACAAAAGAAAATACCGACCGCGATTATGACCTTGCTGTTGAATTCTGCATAGACCATGTTGAACGTATCGGATTATGCGCAGGAACGCACAACGAAAAAAGTTCACAGCAACTTGCAGATTTATTGAACAGGAAAAATATTCCGCATAATCATCCACACATTTATTTTTCTCAATTACTCGGAATGAGTGATCATATTTCCTTCAACCTCGCACATGATGGTTACAACGTTGCGAAGTATGTTCCATATGGACCGGTTCGCGATGTATTGCCATATTTAATTCGCAGAGCGCAGGAGAATACTTCTGTAAAAGGACAGACTGGAAGAGAGTTGAATTTGATAATTAAGGAGAAGGAGCGGAGAAAAAAATAATTGCCCGACTTCGACTCCGCTCAGCCTGACAATTCATCTTCGAAAGAGAATATTGTCAACCCGAGCGGAACTTAAGTTAGACTAATTGGAC
>CAZBYM010000426.1:0-3896 GCA_964495745.1 uncultured Chryseobacterium sp.
CGTATCGCGTGGGTTTAGTACGTCCGCCTTTTTCACCGTGGCGCCGCGTAAAGCTAGCCGCAGGCAAATCAACAAGTTCTGACTAAGTCGCCTTGTAATACGCCGAACTCAAAAACGGCCGCGGATTATACGCCGCTATCCGATTAAAACTCGAGTCCGACGCAATTCCTGCTTTCACATCCAGAGCATTCAATCCATTTCGTAATTCATCACGCAGCTGAGCTTCATCCTTATTCTTTTCTACTACATAATAATCTGTCCCAAAAAGAATTTTGTCTCCCAATCCCGGCGTATTAATATCTGCATGGATTTTTCCGTGCGTATCAATATCATTCAATGTGAAAGACACATCTGCGTACACATTTTTGTTTTCTATGATAAGTTTCTTCGCCGTTGTATACCAACGACCTTCGGATTTTATTTCAACTTCTCCAGCGAAATGGCCAAGATTGATTTTCAAATCCGGAAACATCTTTAACAAGTCGGTGTAATTTTCCGGCTCAGTAAAATTTCTCTGATACGGTGAATTCTTCTCGATCGTCAAGTCGTGAAATTTATTCTTGAACCGTGGCGCTGGGAGTGAATTCAATTCGCCACGATAATAAATCACACCCTCAATACAGTGATATGTGATTGGAATAAACTTCTCCTGCGCCCACTTGTAAAGCAAATCAAGCTTCTCATCAAACGGATAATATCCAAGCGCCGGATACATTTTGATTCCGACAAATCCGTACTCATCAAAATGTTTTTTTGTCCAGTCAAGAACTTTTTGTGGACTTGTAAATTCTCGTCTTCTTGGATCAACGAAAACGAAAGGAAGCATAACGTCTCTGTAATTTTCTCTCGCTCGCAACCGGATAATTTCTTCCAATTGCGTCTGATAATTACTCAACGAACTTCCTGCCCCCATCTGCTCCATGTCCATGAGTAAAACCACGAACTTCACATCTCCCCACCCCTTGTAATAATCCTGAAGCATATTGAAAATAACTTCTTGTCGCGTGCCCAGTCCAATTTCTGCAAATTTTGAAATTCGCTCCAGCTGTGAGTCAACTGCCCCATACCGAACTCTACTGAATAGTTTGGTTAGACGCGAACTTATTGGATCACTGGCAAGCGCCTTCATAATCGGAACTCCAACTACATTGTTGGGCACATATTGCGCTGAAAAAATGTGCGTGTGGCAATTGTAATAGTTCATTTGTTCTCGTCTTTAGGTTTTATGGCGCTGCGAATATTGATGAATCGGGTAATAAGATTGAACCAGTTGTCAGCCCCATAACTTAATGCAGCCGCAGTGATAAGCCATCCGATCAACGAACCAAAAATATATTTGATCAACTCCCAGAGGAACGGAAATATTTTCTGCATTCTGTCTTTACCTGTGAATTTTGGATATTTCTCACTGCCCACAATTTCCTCAACAGACCATCCAATTGGCAAATCAAACATTCCTACTTCCTTATAAGCGTTAGAAATTGCCTTCACGTTTCGTTTTACCACAGAATCCATCGGAACATCTGCCGGAGCAATTCCAAAATTTACATCCTCTGCAGGCGCTGGCCGTTTTGATTCGTCACTTGCATACTCAATCGCAACTTCAACGACACGATCGCGCAACAATTTATCCTTGTAAAAATCTTTTGCCAATGAAATTGCATCAATGTTGAAAACAATAGCAGCAATAAATCCAGCAACAAATAGCATTTTCGTCATCGAACGCTTGTACCATGTCGACGTTGCACCCATGTAATCGTCGTACCACTTTACGATTGCATTTCTAAGCGATTTGTAATCATTCACCCCCATGAGCATCGTTCGAAGAACTTGTTTCAGATCGCTTTCCTTCATCAATTCGACAGAAGCAGAAAAGTCATCGACAATTCCTGTACCAAGTATTGCAGTTCCCGCGACTTCATTTTTATGATCAGCTGAATATCCTGGTTGATCAACAGAAAATCCTTCAGTAGAATGATCAAACTTTATTTTCGGAAGTTTCGAATCTGTACGAATCACATCAATCAATGCATCAGCAAAGACCCCTGAAGGAATGTAATGCGGATAAGTCGTTTCCTTTTCCTTGAGACGATCAATCAACGGATGAGTATAGAGTAAGTGCGTGTAGTTCTTGTTCGAGCGATCATTAAACACATCGGCTAAAGATCTTCTGAGAAAATGTGCGCGCCTGCGTGTGAGCAATTGCCACAATTCACAAGCTCCGGAAACAACAATACTGAACAAAAGAAAAATGAATGCCATCGAAATAGCAACATCAAGAAATAGATTCATGGGCGACGAAATTTATTCTGCTAATAAAGAGAATTTGTCGCTTGCTAGTCGTTTGTAAACGGATAATTTATCAACCAGTTGCTTACGTGCCTACTTGCTTACTTTTCAACTCGTTCACTAGCCAACTCTTCTCTCCTTCCACCTCGGATTTTTCCTATCCAAACTGAAATAAAAGCCCCACGTATTCGTAAAAGCAAATCTGTAATCCGTTTCCCGATTCCATGATGGAGCAACAAACATCAGATTCATGTGTAATCCGCACTCCCGCTTCATGTTTTGAAATGCGACACGGCCTTCCCAAGCGAAATAAAATGCAAATTGCTTCTGAAATAATTGGTATGCATAACGCTCCGAACCAGGTGGATAATGATCCAACTCAAATTTCAAGACAGGAAAATATTCAATTCCCAAAGTTACCCGCGACATCGTAGAACCACGACATCTGAGTTTGCGCTTGAACGGTGTTTCATACTCAACATTTTTACACCTCAATCTGCTAAGCCCAACACGCACCTGCACGTGCGTATACTTCTTGAGAACTAAACTGTAGTCTTCTCCACTTTGTGTCACTCCTCGATACAAATAAACTGTTTTATGCGACGGATTCAGCATTCCTTCATAAGCAATTCCAGTTGTAATTCCATAAAATTTATCGCGACGGAGTTTCGCATTGTAACGATAATGTACGCGTAATCCATTGCGATATTCTTCATCAATACAAATACCAACTTTTACTTCTTTCGAACGCTTTCTGAGGAAAAACATACGCTCTGCGGCGAAATAAAACTCCCAGTGATAAGGATAAAGCAACGGATACCAACCGAACTGTATGTCGCTCATTCCACTCTTGTCGAAGTGATAAATTCCCGCGCCCAGATACAAATGAGGCGCCTTTGGAGCACCGAGCGAAATCCAACTGTGAATCATTTCCTCACCGCGGTTCTCGTGAATCTTAAATGGCACACGCCATGTCGAGTCAAATATCGCAGTATCATATTTTTCTCCTTCCACGGCGAAATCAGTTGTCACAGTGGAGTCTGTTGCTGGAGTATCATCCTCTTCCGTCGAAATTTGAATTCCGGAATACCGGACTGGTGCTTGCGCCTCTACACTTGAAAAGATTAATGTCAAGCTCAGCAATACGGTGTAGCGTTGTAAGTTCATCGTGGTGCGATTTGTTCACTGCTAAACTAGATTGAAGACCAAGGAATGGCTAACTGAATAACGCATTACCATCAGCCAAAAACCACAAATATTGCGTAGAAGTTGGGGCCATTTGCGGATTTCGCAAATAGCACAGTCAACCCGTTGTTCTCAGTTCAATCCCGCAATAATCGGGATACGTGTTAATAACGCGTTAATTGATAAATAACAGGGAAACTGCGGAATTCTGCTAATTTTACCAATGATGAGAATATTCGCGATTCTATTATTTAGTGCATTAATACTCCCTTGCCACGCAGGCGATAATCCTCCCCTCGGTGCACGCTCACAAGGGATGGCTGGTTGCGGAACCGCATTGAGCAGCGACGTGTGGGGCGTTCAGAATAATCAAGCTTCGCTTAGCGGAATTGAATCTTTTCAAGCCGGCATTTTCTACGAAA
>CAZBYM010000427.1:0-3886 GCA_964495745.1 uncultured Chryseobacterium sp.
TTTGTGGCGTTGCAATGACATGTATGTGTAAAGTTAAACAATGCTTTGGTGTTTGCGTCAAACCCTTGTGAAGTGTGAAGTTTGAAAGTGCCGATTAGCATAAGTGGGCAACCTCAAAATCAACTTAGAAGTCATGAATTACCTCCCGTTTTTTCAAACAGCGCCTATTTTCTGCATATTAAATCGCCGAAGAATTAATACTACAAAAATGAATAATGCCATTGACGCATTTTGAAATTCTTGAATAGCTTTATCTATGCATCAAGAACATGATCAATATTACAAAAGAGACGAGTCAAAAATATTTACCCAATCATATTCCAGATATTTGAACATGTACCTTGCAAGTATAATCACGGGCTCATTATTGCTGCTTAGATCATAGATTAGTAGCAAAAGATAACGGGTTGGTAAAGATTAGTTAAAGGATTGGCTTTAATTTTGGAGTTCAGAATTGCGTTCTATTAATTTTACTGCTCAATTAGGAAGTGAATACCCTTGAGGTAATAGTAAGCCAAAAACTTATTGTTCATCCAAAGCCGCTTCTCAGTCATTACTCAATTGTACAAGGCAGTTGAGAAGTGTTGAGAGAGCGGTTTTTTTGTTTTAACAAAAAGTAGCTGTCATGATCAATAAACTATACCGGGCATTTCGCAGAAATGACATAACGGTGATTCACGTTGTTACATTTTTCTGCACGTTACTACTCAGTTTTTTGGACGCGATATACATTTTCGTTGTTTATGTTAATCAAATTGGCGCGAAAATGAAACTGTTTGCTACTATTCAATTGTTATGCCTGTCTTTGTTTTTCTCCATTGAAAAACTTGATGGGCAAACTGCAGGATTGTATATCAATGAAGTTTCTCAGGGTGCTTCGGGCTCGAAAGAATATGTTGAGTTACTTGTAATCGGAACGCCAAACTGTTCCGGATTTCTTCCGATTGATATCCAAGGTTACTATATTGATGACAACAATGGTGCACACGCAACAGGTTCTGGAACGGGAATCGCACCAGGATGCATACGATTCACACAAGACCCGCTCTGGGCATCTGTGCCGAGTGGAACACTTATTGTCATTTACAATGATGCGGATGTTAATGTGAATATTCCTGCCCAGGATCTGTCTTTGACAGACGGCAACTGCCGCTTGATTATCCCTGCTAATAATTGTACTCTATTTGAAAAGCATAGCTCCGAGCCGAGCACGTCAACTGCCGTATATCCTTCAACAGGTCTAACGGCATGCGGATTGTGGACGACAACAAGTATGGCAAATGCTGACGATTCATACCAGACGGTGAACCCGTCAGGCGTGATTGTACACGCTGTAAGTTGGGGGAACAATACACTGAATACAATTATTTACTTCGCAGGAAGTTCGGCAGGAATGGTTGCCAAGAACGACAATCTGGTTGATGTGAATCCCGCGAACCAAGCCAACTGGACGCGTGTTGCCGTTGCAGGCAATGAATCGCCGGGACTACCCAACAGCGCGAACAATACATTACTCATTAATGCACTCAACAATAATTGTTCAGTGTTTGTGCCTTTGTCAGCAACAGGTTCTTCGACAGGTACATGTGCATGCTCCGGCACAGCAACAGCAACTCCGATTGGCGGTGTCGGGCCGTACACGTATAATTGGGCTCCGTCTGGCGGAACAGCCCCAACAGCAAACTCATTATGTCCTGGAAGCTATACTTGTACAATAACCGATATGGCCGGTTGCACGACAACAGTTTCAGTGACTGTAGCTGCTGGATCAGCTCCGATTACAATTGTTCAGAGCCAGTCAAATGTTACTTGTAACGGCGGAGCAGACGGACAGGCCACAATCGGAATTACCAGCGGCAATGGTCCATATACGTATAGTTGGATGCCATCTGGCGGAACATCTGCAACTGCCTCTGGTCTTTCATTCGGAAATTACACCTGCACAATTACAGACAACAATGGTTGCACCACTTCACAAACGGTATCCATAACGCAGCCATCTGCAATATTTGTTACAGCTACGCAGACTAATGTAGTATGCAATCTTGGAAACAATGGCGCTGCAAGCGTTGTTGTAAGCGGAGGTTCGCCGGGTTATACTTACAACTGGATGCCATCGGGAGGAACCTCAGCAAATGCGATATCGCTTGCGGCAGGAACGTTCACCTGTACAATTTCAGATCTCAATGGCTGTACCGCCGCTCAAACGTTTCAGATTACTCAACCTGCTGCGCTCTCCGGCTCGTCTACCTCATCACCTGCAGCTTGCGCAGCAAGCGATGGTTCTGCAACAGCGAATGTGAATGGGGGCACGCCTGGTTATACTTATTCATGGTCACCTTCCGGAGGAAATAGTTCAACCGCGCTTAATATTCCCGCAGGAACATACACCTGTACAATTACAGATACAAATGGCTGCACAACGGTAACGTCTGTCACTGTTTCCACTACCGGAAACATTCCAACAGCAGTAATCACTTCCGGTGGGCCAACAACTTTTTGCATGAATGATTCTCTTGTACTCACCGCGTCGGGCGCTTCACAGTTTGCATGGAGCACAGGAGCAACAAGCCCGTCGATCTCTGTCAATGCTGCGGGTTTGTATTCCGTGATTGTAACCAATGCCTGCGGAAGTGATACTGCAACGATTTCTGTAAACACTACTCCTCTGCCTATTGCATCACTGTCAGCGTCTGGACCAACAACATTTTGCGCTGGCGACAGCGTTACCCTCAGCGCTTCAGGCGGAACAACTTACTTGTGGTCAAACAATGCGACTTCTTCTTCCATTACAGTGAATGCTGCAGGAACGTATTCAGTGATTGTTGGTGATGTCTGCGGAAGTGATACTGCATCGTTGTCTGTTGTTGTTGTTCCTTTTCCCGTCGCTGCGATCACTTCATCCGGACCCACTACATTCTGTGCGAATGACTCCGTAACACTTACTGCAACCGGAGGTGGTACATATCTGTGGTCGAACGGCGACAACACGGCTTCTACAGTTGTGAATACAGCAGGAACGTATACGGTGACAGCAACCAACAGCTGCGGGTCGTCAACTGCAACACAGAGTATTTCCATTCTTCCTTTGCCTGTTGCGTCGATCACCGCCGGAGGACCGTTGGCGTTTTGCACTGGCGATTCAGTCTCACTTACAGCGAGCGGAGGTGGAACTTATCAATGGAGCAACGGAAGTACGTCCAACGCCAACACTGTTGATACTGCAGGGACATTCTTCGTAGTGGTTTCAAACGCATGCGGGACTGACTCTGCACAGCTGATTACGAATATTCTTCCGATTCCGGTTGCAACTCTAAGCGGCAACACAACTATCTGTCCGGGAGAAACAACAACACTTACGGCGAGCGGAGGTGGAACATATCTCTGGAGTAACGGAGCAACTACAGGATCAATTACCACTTCTTCCGGAGGAACCTACTACGTAATCGCGTCCAATGCCTGTGGAAGCGATACTGCACAGATTGTTGTACAGACATCATCAGTCAATGCCGCGTTCACGGTCTCAACAGATTCCGGATCCGTTCCGCTGAGTGTAAATTTCACAGATGGAAGTACCAATGCCGTTGCATGGAACTGGAGTTTTGGCTCAAATGGTTCATCAAGTGATGTGAATCCTTCGACCACATTCAGTTCACCGGGAACATACACCGTGATTCTGACTGTTACGAATGCGGATGGCTGTACGGATACTGCAACAATAATAATTACCGTAACCGACATTCCAGGAGTAGTTGTGTTGCCGAATGTATTCACCCCGAATGCGGATGGAACGAATGACGTGTTTATTCCGGACCAGGTCGGCATCGCTGAAATAACAATGGAAATTTACGACCGGTGGGGTGTGTTGATGTTCAACACTGCAAGC
>CAZBYM010000428.1:0-3882 GCA_964495745.1 uncultured Chryseobacterium sp.
ATTTACGATACAATATTTACACTTTCATTTCCACTAGCAAAACAGGAACTCTACTTTACTTTGGCTCAACTCTATTATGCCAATGAACAATATTCTTCTTCACTTTCAATTGTAGAACAGTTAAACAACGCACTCAAAGTACAAGCACAAAGTAATCTCAGAACAATGAGTGAACAGGAGCGCTGGCTATATGTGAATCGAACAACAGATTATATGGACCTGATGTGGTCAATCGTGTGGATAAGTGCCGGCCGCGCTACCAGCATTACATTGGATTCTGCTCTTGAATTGCAAAATTACTATCGCGGAATTGTATCAAAAAATTCCTCGATAACCAAAGAATATCTTCGAACACATTATGATCCAGAAGCAGCTGCTCTGAATCGCACTTTAACTCAACAGAAAACAGAACTCGGCGAAATCTCTCGAGGTCGTATTGTTGTAACCTCAACCTATCGCGACTCTCTTGCGACGTTGGTTGAAAATACAGAAAAGCAACTGAACAGAATTGTTTTAGAACGAGGTGGCAGTAATCTTGATTCTGTTGCTGGATGGTCTCAGCAAAGAGATTCGTTACGAAAAGGTGAAGTGATGATTGAGTATATTAGTTTTAACTACTTTAATTCAACAGGTCAAACTGATTCGTTGCGATACATCGCTGTGCTAACTCGACCGGAAGCGCGACTTCCCCAAGTTTTTTATCTGCGAGCCCCAACAGAGAATGAAGAAAGTTTTGCAAAAGGCGATTTCGTTTCAAGAGGGTTCAATCCTGATTTAGATACAATTCAAAAAGGTGAAGTTCAGTTGGATGAAGCGTTTGAAGATATGTACAAAACATTCTGGGCTCCTTTTGCAAGTGAAGTCCGAAATTCTAAAGAAGTGTATGTACTCCCTTCCGGAATCACGTGGAAAATACCATTCGCGGCCTTAAAAAATAAATCCGGAAAAACTTGCGGGGAAGGTAAGATTATTCATTATTGCTTCACAGCCGAACCGGTACTCTACCGAAGGGGAATTCAAAAGAACCGAAAGCGGTTCACTTCGGCACAATTATTTGGCGGAATAATTTATGATGCCGACAGTGCTGCAATAGCCTCCGGTTCAAAATCAAAAAGCAGCACTCCAAAAGATTTTAGCAATTTACTTGCGTCACGGTCAATGGTAAGTGATACCAGCCGAGGAAAATCATGGACTTATCTTCACGGTACTCTTACAGAAGTAAACGGAATACAAAATGCTTTGAGTGGTGCGGCATGGAAAGTGAGCAGCTTCACCGGTATTATTGCAACCGAAGGTAACTTCAAATTAATGGGAGATGGTGCCTCACCAGATGTAATTCATATTGCGACGCATGGGTTTGCATTGCCTGAGGTTGAATCTGGGACTGAGGGTCGAAACTCTGTGGAGAATAGTGAAGACCCCATGCAGCGCTCCGGAGTTTTGATGTATGGTGCGAACTATTTCTGGAAAACAGGAAAAACCGTCAGGAGTTCTGAAGACGGAGTCCTTGTTGCGAGTGAAGTCGCAGAGATGGATTTGACAGAAACTGACCTAGTAGTACTTTCTGCTTGTGAGACGGGATTGGGTGAAGTAAAAGGCAACGAAGGCGTATTTGGAATGCAACGGGCATTTCGACTTGCTGGTGTACATTACCAAATCGTATCGTTGTGGGAAGTACCAGACAAAGAAACTTCAGAATTGATGACGTTGTTTTATTCCGAATTAGGAAAATCCTCGGATGTGCCACAGTCATTTAGTTCAGCACAGCAAACGATGTACTCGCGTTATCCAAACGAACCGATTAAGTGGGCGGGATTTATTTTGGTTGAATAAATATGAGAGCGAAAATCGTTTAGGATGATTATTGCAACACTGAAGTATCCTTCTTCACAAAATGCCTCACCACTCACTCCACCAACTCCCCCAACCCCTTCCGTTCAACCCTAATCCCATAATCAATCAGAAAGTCCTCAGATTCATCTAACTTCTCCTTAACGTAGTCAATAGATTTTTCAAGATCACATCTGATTGGGATAACTGATTTGGTATTCCCATATGGTTCGTCAGACTTAGCTCAAGGAAAATCTTTGTCGAAATATAGAAGTATTTATCTATCACATCATTTTGGAAAATTGTTGTGAATAATAAAATCAATTCACCTTCAGTCTCGATGAAAAGCCACAGGGATACGGCACACCTAACACCGTAAACGCACCCCACACTTGCGGATCATTGTTTCGCTTACGATATTCCAGTATTGTTTGCCGAAGATGTTCTGCAGGAAAAAATGGTCTGGAAATCTGGAGTTGCTTCATATTTTCCAGCATAAAATCGGAAGTAGCCTGATCAGCAACAGGCCAATAACTATAAATTACACAACAGGCGCCTGCCAATATAAATGATCGCGCTAAAGAACCGGTTACACCTGCATCCATCGATTTACCCATTCCGGATTCACAAGCGCTGAGAACAACAATACTTCCCGGCAGAAGTGAATCTGATTGGATCTCTCGTGGCGACCATCTCCCGCAATTCCCATTGTAATCTGCTAATAACAAAAAACTGCTATCCATAATATTTCTATGATCGACAAAGGCATGCGTTGCGAAGTACAAAAAATCGCTTTCGCGAATTAACTGAAGCACGCTGTCTTTCCTTGCCGCTAAACCAAGCAGAGGCTGCGCGCCCAGTATTTTGGCAACAGCAATTGCTTCACTTTCGGCTCCCGGTAATGGCTGCAATCCTCTGGCGCATTTACTGATTGTTGGATTGCCGATAATTAGTGGATTCTTGGGAATGCACGAACCGAATTCCGCCTTATGCAATCCGAGGTTTGTGTACATTTTCGTTGCATATAAATAGTGAGGCACATCCGAGCTAATCACAACGCACATACTGTCGACGACATAAGAACTATTTCCATAAGGTTGCAACAGATAGAAAGGAATCGAACCGATGTTCAATGCCGGAATAATTTCCAGATATTTTATCCCAAGCAGATTCTTGCACAAAGCAGAAGGGAGGAGTACATCACAAAGTCTTTTGTTGATATCACGATATTGGAGCCCACGCTCTACAGTATCTGCCTGAATACCTCTCTCATGTAGGGCCAGATTTTTGTCATTTTCTAAAAACACAAGCTCCTTCAGCTCTTTTTCAAAGTAAAGCAATGAATCATGCGATACAGACTTCATAAAAGACAAATATGGTTTGCCCGGCCGCAATAAGTAAGAAAACAGAGTGTCGGCTTCATAAAAATATAGCAGTAATCCATATTGCTTAGAAAGTGAATCGTACCTATCATAATTGAAATAATTATCATCAGAGTAACCAGCCGATCTGTCAATCCCAGATTGCAATAATTTCGTTGTAACTGCGCCATTCCACGCTTCCCACATTGGCATACTGCGGTAATTCATCAACGATTTGAAATTAATTTCGTACTGCCATAGGTGTTTGTCAAGGGTGCTATTATCTTGGCCACAAACAAAGTCGATCCGAAGTAATGAGAGGGTAATGATTCCAATAATCCTGAGAGAAATTATCCTGAAAATTGTAAGTACTGAACTCTTAAGCCGAGAATTGAATCTTCCCATAAATTTCAAATTAACATTTCGATCAAAACTTATCACGCCATTTTACTCTGAAAATACCATTCGCGTCCTGTAATATTTAATAGTGTTCGTGAACCTTCAAAACCCAATATGCGACCAGGTCGTATTCCACAATAACCCATTCACGTAGTCAATATAGCGCACATCATAACTCAAATTAAAGTTATTGATTGCCCCTGCATTAACATAAGGATCATTGCCTGTTGTCCAATATGGATAAGGGTCATTTACTTCTAACCAGAGGATGGTGTTAGCATCGTAATAATAA
>CAZBYM010000429.1:0-3870 GCA_964495745.1 uncultured Chryseobacterium sp.
TGGCAATAAATTACTTTGACGCAGTAGTAAATTTATTTACCAGCTTCGGGTATTTTTCTTCGACACGGGATAACGTGCGTATGCTCGATTCTGTTGCTACTTCTTTGAAGTCCAATGGATTTTTCTTGTTGGATTATTTTAATTCATCCAAAGTCAGGAGAATGGTTGCGGATTGTTCGGAAGGATCGCGTATAGTTGACAAAACGAATTTCGCCTGGAAGAAGTCAATAGTTGATCAAGCTGTTGTAAAAAAAATTGAAGTGGTTGAGGATGGAATAGTGTATAATTTTAGTGAACGGGTACAATTATTCAGTTTGCAGGACTTTCAAAAAATGCTTTCGGAGAAGTTTGACATTATTAATGTTTTTGGTGATTATGGTTTGGCGAATTTCGATGAGTCTAGCTCTGACCGTATGATTTTTCTCTGCAGAAAAAAAGTTTATAAAGTATGTTGACCTACGGATCTATCGCGTTCTTATCTGTTTTTGCCAGCGGGTTGATTCTCCTTCTGGTAAAAATTCCGCGTAACCCCATGAAAATGTTGCTTGCATTCAGCGGCGCATTTTTATTCGCGATGAGTTTGTTACACTTGATTCCCGAACTGTATACTAACGGTGGCGCGCAGGTCGGAATCTGGATTCTCGTTGGATTTCTGATTCAACTCCTTCTCGAATTCGTTTCAGAAGGTATCGAACATGGGCACCTTCATAATCACGACGATCATCATCATGATAAATCTAAAGTTCCTATTGGTATTATCACCGGACTATGCCTGCATTCTTTTCTGGAAGGCATGCCGCTTGGTGTACATACAACTTCAAATGAAATTTTCACGCCATTTCTAACAGGAATTGTATTGCACAATATTCCGGTTGCAATTGCATTTATGGGAATATTACTTCATCACGGAAATTCAAAAACACGAGCGGCGATGTGGCTCATGTTGTTTGCAATAATGACTCCGCTTGGAATGATTGCTGCAAATCTTGCGGGGGCTCAACTAACCGGGAATCTTGAACCGTATTTCAACATTGTAACCGGAATTGTAGTCGGAATATTTCTGCATATTTCTACTACTATTTTATTCGAGACTTCAGAAAATCATCGGTTCAATGCGGTAAAGTTTATCACGATTATTGTTGGAATAGTAACCGCGTGGCTGGTCACGCAATCTGCATAATGGAGGAAGAGACACAAGACGAAATACAGGACGGAATTCAATTGCCCGAAGCTGACTGGAAAGAAGTTCTTCCGGCGGGTGATTTTCGCATGGTCGCCAAAACCATGCAGGGACTGGAGCCCGTTCTCTACAAAGAACTCATGCGAATTGGTGCGCGTGATATTCAGGAACACAACAGGGCTTTGAGTTTTGTTGGCGACAAAGGCACGATGTACAAAGCAAACTTTATGCTGCGTACAGCCTTGCGTGTATTGATGCCTGTGAATTCGTTTGAAGCGAAGAACGAACAGGAATATTACGATGGAATTATGGCGATTGACTGGTCGCAATGGATAAGTGAAACAAATACGATTGCAGTTGATTGTACATTGAGTACTGAAGTATTCCATCATACTTTTTTCATGGCTCAGAAATGCAAAGATGCCATCGCTGACCAATTCAGAAACAAAACCGGAGTTCGTCCTTCTGTAGATAAAGACGCTCCTGATCTGAGAATAAACATTCACATTGTGGGTGAGAAGGTGACTGTTTCCCTTGACAGCTCCGGAACATCTCTGCACAAACGAGGTTACAGAAATGATACAGGCCGTGCTCCACTCAATGAAGTTTTAGCAGCAGGGATGATTCAGCTTACAGGATGGGAAGGTCGTACGAAACTTATAGATCCCATGTGTGGATCGGGCACCATTCCGATTGAGGCCGCATTGCTGGCAGCCAATATTCCTGCGGGTTATTTCAGGGAATATTTTTCTTTTCTCAAATGGAAAGACTTTGACAGCGCGCTTTGGGAAAAAATTACCGAAGGAGCGATCGGAAGAATCAACAATGAAGACCAACAGATTATTGGGCTGGAGATTTCTTCGAACACCTTGAAAAAAGGAAGAGAAAATATTCACCTTGCCAAAGTTGACGATCTTGTGAAAACACACAATGTCGATTTTCACGAATGGGATCCTCCTGAAGGTCCTGGTACATTAATCATGAATCCACCGTACGGGGAAAGAATGGACAAGGACGATATCACGACATTCTACAAAGCCATTGGAGATACGCTGAAGAAAAAATATGCAAATTATTCAGCGTGGATTATGTCATCCAATCCGGAAGGATTCAAAAGTATTGGACTCAAACCTACGCGCCGTTTACATTTGTTCAATGGACCTTTGGAATGCCGGTTCATGAAATTTGAAATGTACGGTGGATCAAAAAGAACTAAATTTCAGAATCGAACTAATACTGAAGGAATAGAATGAAGTCTATCGCAGTTTTTACCTCTGGTGGAGATTCTCCGGGAATGAACGCTTGTATTCGTGCGGTTGTGCGCACTGCGTTGTTCCACAAAATTGAAGTGTATGGAATTCGCTACGGTTATGAAGGAATGATCAACGATGACTTCGTTCGGATGTCTGCTCAATCTGTTGCTAATATTATTCATCGTGGAGGCACAGTTCTGAAAACAGCCAGAAGCGCTTCGTTCATGACGAGCGAAGGAATGAAGAAGGCAGCGGACAATATTGCAAAGCACAAGATTGAAGGAATTGTTGCGATCGGCGGTGACGGAACTTTCCGAGGTGCACTGGCATTCCGGGAATTTTGCAAAGTGCCATTTATCGGATGCCCTGGAACTATTGACAACGATCTCGCTGGAACGGATTACACTATTGGATTTGATACAGCTTTGAATACTGTTGTTGATGCAGTAGACAAGATTCGTGATACAGCAGAATCACATAATCGGATTTTTGTAGTGGAAGTGATGGGTCGTGATGCAGGCGCCATTGCTCTTTACAGCGGAATTGGAGTCGGTGCGGAAGGCATTATGATTCCTGAAACCAAGAATGATATCACGGTGATTTTAGATAAACTTGGCAAAGCCAGAAAAGATAAAAAATCTAAAATTATCATCGTGGCAGAAGGTGATGAAGCGGGTGGTGCTTTCAAGGTTTCAGATGAAATAAAAAAGCGATTTCCCGAAGCGGATATTCGCGTTTCGGTTCTGGGACATATTCAACGTGGAGGGTCACCTTCATGTATGGAAAGAGTCAATGCGAGTCAAATGGGTTATGCAGCAGTAAACGGATTATTGAGCAATCGAACCCACGAGATGGTTGGAATTATTAACCGACAGATTACCTTCACACCTTTCACGAAAGCAGTAAAGCATTTTGCAGAACCCGATCGGGCGTTGGTTGAAATGACTGGAATTCTTGCTTCTTAAAATATTTTTGTGGGTAAAACGATTACAATAGGGAAAATCAACTGTCCAGTGTTTGTAAGGAAAGATTCCCTTATTCCAATTGCCCAGTGGCAGCCGGTTTCTGACGGCTTTGAAATCAAAATCGCACGAAGTGCTGAGGATGTTTCGGCGCTCGAGTGGTCCAAACTTAATTATACGGGCAACGTCTTCACGGACCTTAGCTTTTTGCGGATACTCGAGATCACTGCTCCTCCGGAAATGAATTTTTGGTACGTATTGCTGCGCGTAAAAAACAAGGTAATTGGAGCTTATGTTTTTCAAGGCATTACACTCTCATCACAAATTCTTAATGATGTATTGTCGCCATTGATGAAGCAGAAATCCATCATGGCAGGACTTGGTGAATGGATAAAACACTGCAGGGAAGACAATGGAATGCGACTTCTTATTTCCGGAAATAATTTTGTGAGTGGAGAACACGGTGTTTTGGTGG
>CAZBYM010000430.1:0-3855 GCA_964495745.1 uncultured Chryseobacterium sp.
CCAATGGCACCTGCAGGAGTACACCAGGTGTGAATGGTGTCCATATTTTTTTGCTTTGTAATGTGAGCTAAAACCCGAAGGTTTCTGCGCCAACCAAACACAGCTTTTATTCCAAATGGTTGAAGGGGAAAAGAGTAATGTTTTATTCCGCGTTCCAGTTCACAGTCGACCTCTAACTTTCCATTGGATTCAAGGGTGATTAAATATAGTGTACTGCCCTCCGGAAGTATTTCACGAATAATTCGCAAGTACGGCAAGGTGTACGTTTGCACGAGAGCATCAGACAAACTCCAATAGGTGATGACTAATATGTTTCTTCCTGCCTGCACCTAGAGTATGCGTTTTAGAATTGCGTAAAATCGTTTTGTGAAAACAATTGAAGGACTCAAAGTGAAACCTTTCCACAAATGGCCAAAAGCTGACGATCGATACTTTTTGGTCATAGCCAGATGCAGCGCCATGTAAGTTTCTCCACTCGATTCAAGTTGTCTCAATGAATTTTTATAGAACAGGGAAGTTGATGCATTGGATTTGACAGCATGAAAGAACCATTTGAATCGTTCTTCAATTTCATGACGCTCAGTAAGCAAAACACTTCTATTGGTGTGGTGATTCATTCTTGAAGTAAATAACTGCGCAGCTTTCATTTTTTTTGCTGAACCAATTCTAAGCCAAAGTTCCCAGTCTTCCAGTCCCGCCATTATTCGATCTTCATTGAACTGAAACTGAGAGCAGGTTTCTTTCGTAATGAACACTCCGTTGCAACTCAGAAAATTACCATTGACCAGCTGAGTGGCGATGTTTTCCGGAATATGGATTCGTTCGATTTTTGATTCACTGACTTTTTCATATGCTGTGCAATACACATCAAATCCCGGATTGGATGAAATATATTCTGCCACTTTCAATAAATGATCGGAAAGAAATTCGTCGTCGGAATCAAGGTAGGTGACAAAATTGCCCGATGCATGATGTGTTCCTGTATTGCGCGCTGCTCCTCGTTCGCGGTTCTCCTGATAGAGGTACGTTATTCTTTTGTCCGTAATGCTTTTTACGACTTGTTTCGTCGAATCGGTGCTGCCATCATCAACTACAATTACTTCAAAATTGTGATACGATTGATTCAGCACTGAATCTATTGCATGTTTTACCTGCGAAGCACGATTGTACACCGGAATAACAATAGAGAATTTCATTTCAGGCGTCATAACGAAGTTCAAGTTCATGAATCATTCGTTCAATCCCATAATTAGCTTGAACCATTTGTGAAGCATTCGTGCGTATGTGATCGCGAAGCTGTACATCGACAACCAATTCTAAAATTTTGTTCTGAATTTCTGGGCTGTTGCAAAAGGGGACGACAAGCGCATTCAAGCGATCCTGTACGCAGTCGGTAGCAATTCCCGAAAGCGTGAATACAGAAGGTACTCCGGCGGACATCGCCTCGATATACACCTGTCCAAAAGCTTCAGACTTGGCGTCGACGGGCACGTGCACAAAAATATCCATGACGTGATAAAGAGCAGCGATATCCTTTTCAAAAAGAATTCGTGAATAATTTTCAGAAGGAATTGTTTTCAGCAGTTCATTCAGTTGGTTTTCGTAAGGACCCTGTGCGTTGGCCAGTAGCAAGTGGGCATTAGGATGTTGTTCAAGGATATTTCGAAAAGCAGGAATGACATATTGAATTCCTTTCCATTCTATGAAACGCGATACGATTCCGATAACCGGAAATGTTTTTCCGGAGGGGAAATATTTTTTTGTAATTGCACTGATTCTCGCAGAATCAACATTGGCATATTCACTCAAAAGAAAACCATGATGAATGACATGAATCTTCGTTTCAGGAACATTTTCGAGATTCATCAATATATTTTTGACATTCTCAGTAATGGCAATTATTTCTGTAGACGACCTGTTAATTATCCGGTCATATTTTACTGCTCCGGGATGAAAATCATGGTGAATTGTTGCATCATGTCTTGTGTGAATTCTTCGCGGAATTCCTGCCAGTTTTCCTGCTATCGATCCTGCAAGTCCAGCTTCGAATAAATGAGTATGGACGATCTGAATATTTTCAAGTTTCAGTATTTTTCGAATATGAAGGATGCATCTTGGGATATCACGTTTGGATGAATAACCAATGCGATGAACCTTAAAACCTTTTTCCCGGAGGAACAATTCGAAAGGCGTTTCTTCTTTGTGCATTAGAATAAAACACAAGTTGTATTTCTCCTTGCTCAACATCGCTGCCGTCCACTCGAATAATTTGGAGTGACTGACCTGAGAAATTACATATGCGATGTTCAATTTCATTGCGGAGTTCCAATAATATCGAAATGTGTTCCTTCAAAAATTTGAGAGGATGTAATCTCATTCCCATCATACGCATTCGTTAGTTTGTAATTCAGTTTCTCCAAAAGCGCTACCAGCTCTTGAGTTGAACTGCCCTGGATGCGCAGAAACTCATCAACTGCTTCACAAAACAATAACGGTTTGTAACGTTTGATAGTTGCCAAAGCTCCAAGAATTACACGCAACTCAAATCCTTCAACATCTATCTTGATAAAATCAATCCGTTCAGGTGGGTTCTTTGAAAAGTAATTATCCGCAGTATCAACCACGATTTCTTTTCCTGATTCAGTTGAAATTCTGTTGCCAGCGGTATTGTGTTCGTTGTGACCAAGAAATAATTTACCTGCTTTATCACCTAATGCAGTCTGCACACAAATTACATTGTTGCAATTATTCTCGTGAAGATGTTGCTCCAAGTGAAGAAACGTGTTGCTATCGGGTTCAAATGAATAAATCTTGCCCTTTGGCCCTGCAATTCTTGAAAATGCCATTGATGTTTCGCCAATGTTCGCGCCGATGTCCACAATGGTCATGTCTTTCTTGACCAGCGAGTATAATTTGTCGCGGGGTTCAGTTTCAATTCCGAAGTAGAGCAGCCATTGCATGTAATCGCTGATGTCAAGACGCATTTTGAATCCGTTACGATTTACGTTCCGCACCGAACCTTTCTTGTATTGGTAATAGTTGGCGGGAATTCTTGCGAGCCAATGCGTCCAGTTTTTACCTCTGGTCATTGGAATAAGACAAGTTTCTGCCAGCGTATTCCTAAGGAACCACCTGAAGAAATTCAGAAAGGATGTTTTCTTCTGCGTAGGTTTCATTTGGCAGTGCTTAATGCTGCAATGGTGCTTCCGTAAATCCGGTAGCGAGATTGGCGCGGTATAATAGTAACGAAGAAAGCAGATTCAATAAATCGAATTACAAAGCGAACTCGAAGTATACTATACACGAATGACTTGAATGATGACGGGGCCAAACTTATCTCTTGATCAAATTGACTTTGTAGTTCAGGAAAAGTTGAAAATATTATTTTTTTCGATTCAGTATAAGCGCGTTGGCGAGCTGCATAGTAACGCAAACTAATTTGATCATTGTGAATTGTTTTAATACTGCGATCGAAATACAAATTATGTCCGGCCTTCAGCGCACGAAAACCGAAATCTACATCGTAGCCGTCTCGCAATTTGGTATTGAATCCGCCTAACGCAATAAATATCTCACGCGGTAAAGACATGTTTGCCGTTGTAATAATGAAATTACGGAACTCAACCTTCAACAATTCAATTGTGTCAGAGCGAACTTGGATCCAGGATTCTTCCATAAACAATTTGTACTTCTGCACATCTGTTATTGCACGTGCAGGATCAGAATCGGCGCTTCCTGAAAGAATGGAGTTTGGATGTGAATCATGAAATGCGACGTGTTGTGAAATGCAATTGGTCGAAGGAAGAATATCGTCATCAAAAAGAATGATCAGTCCATCGCCCGCTTCACGTACCC
>CAZBYM010000431.1:0-3825 GCA_964495745.1 uncultured Chryseobacterium sp.
AAGCGAAACTTAATGTTCACGTCATCGGAATCGTTCCTGCAACAGATAATCGTATCAATGGAAGTGGTTATGTTGCCGGTGATGTTTTGACCATGTACAATGGAAAAACAGTTGAAGTTCTCAATACGGATGCAGAAGGTCGTTTGATTTTGGGCGATGCACTCAGCTACGCGGAAAAATTTGGCCCTGGTTTGGTTCTGGATTTTGCCACACTAACTGGGGCTGCAGCAGCGGCTATCGGCCAATACGGAATAGTAGCTATGGGAACGGCTGGAACTGAAGTGAAAAAAGCTCTCACACATAGCGGACATCAAGTACACGAAAGACTTGCAGAATTCCCTTTCTGGGATGAATACGACGAATTGATTCGCTCTGATGTTGCCGACATTAAAAATATCGGCGGACCGTACGGAGGTGCAATTACCGCAGGAAAGTTTCTGGCACACTTTGTGACTTCTCCTTGGATGCACTTCGACATCGCTGGACCTGCTTTCATTGCTGCGAAAGATTCATATCGCGCAAAAGGAGGAACAGGAGTTGGAGTTCGTTTGATGATTGATTTTCTCTCTTCATACAAAGGTTGATGAATGTCATGTTCACGGAGAACATATTTTTCTAGTGCTGTCGCAGCGTGTTTCGCGCTGGCAATACTGATTTCCTTCGGCGCAAATTTTATTCCCGGAGGAAAGAAAAAATTTCTCATCATCGCTGAATACGATCAATCTGCCGCCACAAATCACATCGTCCATCTCTTCAAAATACCAATGACTGATGGAGTGCCTGGCCCAAGAGAAAAAGTCATGGACGTCATCACGCAACTTCCTGATGAAAAAACTCCACGCGTACGTTTCGATCTCGGCAAGAATCAGGTTTATAAAAATCGATACATCATTACCGCATATGGACAAGTTGTCGATATGACTGGCAAAAAAGTTCTGGTTGACACGCACGACCAGTTTATCAAAGCATCAGGCGATAGTATCGTTTTCTATACCAACGACATTTTCAGAGGCGTTTACTATTCTGTGCTTGATTTGAAAACAGGAGTATTTGCACGCGTAACAAACACGGTTTTCAATCCCGTGCGAGGGAAAGATGTTGAACCGGATTGCTCTTCAAGAAATTTCAAAATCTGGTATTACCCTCCTTCAGCTGCTAAAGTTGAAATTGTTAAGGACGCTGGATATGGTGAGGATGTTTCACTCATTGCAAATGGTAGACCGCGACTTCCAATGCACTGGATTGACAACTCCAATTTCATTTATCCATATTACAATTCAACGCATGATGTTGTGACTCTAATGAAGGTCAACTACATCACTCACGAGCAAAAAAAACTCGGAACTGTTGACCAACTACCCGAAAACCGGCATTATTCCGAGTTTCTTACCGATCCTGAAGGAAACATCATTTACTCTTGTTCACGTGGAGAATTCAGAATTGATCTCAAAAAAAATACTGTGGAGGAAATGACAACTTTCCGCGTGGGCTTCAATTTTGAAATCTCAATGGACGAAACTGAAAAAGGAAATGAAATAAAACATAAAGGCCAATCAATTGGTAACTACTTTTGTACTGCGAAGTTGGCTGTGGCAATCGAAGGTGCAATTGCTTTCCCATTTGAAATTGTTCTGGAAAAGGAACGGTATCTGCAAGGAGCAAAGTATTGGACTGTTGAAAGCGGGAAGTGGAATTCAGTCGGAGATAGCGATATGGCGTCGGTCGTCGGCTGGACGGAAGAGTGAATCTATTTAGCTGAAGTGTTTGTCACTTCGAGCGCTCCTGAGCTTGTCGAAGGGCGAGAAGAATGTATAAATCACGAAACAATGAGCGAGCAACAAAAAATAAGAGTCGGAATTACACAAGGTGATATGAACGGAATTGGTCCCGAAACAATCATCAAGGCACTTGCAGATAGTACAATTCAGGAATTAATAACCCCGGTTATATATTCATCGCAGAAAGTAATAACTGCGCATGCAAAAGCATGTTCGATTGATGATTTTGCAACGCAAATCTCCAAACCCAACGAATCTTTTAATCAAAAACGAACGAATATCGTTTCTTGTTTTGAGACGGCTGACGAAGTAGAATTTGGAAAACCTTCTGAAACATCGGGTCGCCTCGCTTTACAATGCATCGATAAAGCAATCGAAGATCTTAAAAACGGAATCATCGACGTGATGGTCACAGCACCTGTAGATAAACATGCTGTTGCTCGCGCTCTTCCTGGATTTACTGGTCACACCGGATACATTCGCGAAAAATTAGGAGCGGAACAAGCATTGATGTTGTTGGTGAGCAACGATCTCCGTGTTGGACTTGTCACTGAACATTTGCCTTTACGCGAAGTGGCGAATGCAGTAACAATTGAAAAGATCGCTGCGAAAGGAAAGCTCATGGCTAAATCACTTCTCGAAGATTTTGGAATTCGTAATCCCCGGATCGCTGTGCTCGGACTCAATCCTCATGCGGGAGACGGCGGCGAACTGGGAAATGAAGAAAAGGACATTATACTTCCAGCTGTTGATCAACTTCAAAATGCAGGAATCAAGGCGTTCGGCCCGTACGCGGCAGATGGATTTTTTGGATCCGGAAACTGGCAGAAATTTGATGGCGTCCTTGCCATGTATCACGATCAGGGCCTCGCTCCATTCAAGGCAGTCGCATTTTCTTCTGGTGTAAATTTTACCGCCGGACTTTCTTTCGTCAGAACTTCTCCTGATCACGGAACTGCATTCGATATTGCAGGTCAGAACAAAGCTTCCGAAGCTTCTCTGCGCGAAGCGATTTATCTCGCAATCGACATTTTCAGAAAAAGGTCAAATTGGAAGGAAATCAGTGCCGATCCGCTAAAATCTGCGCCTCGCCAAAGAGAAATGCGGGAACGATAGGGATAGAATCGGCAGAAAAAAGCAAATCTGTGCGTTGTGGTTCTCTCCTTTGGAGAGTTAGTGAGGCGCGGGTGGGGCAGATTTGTAGCCTAACGCCCCTCCAAGCCTTTAGCCCTTTGAGAGTTGTGTTGAAAAATCAATCTTTTTCCCAAAAACGCTCAACTTTCCACGCTTTTTATTCAAAAACACCCCACTTTTCATCGATTTTCCTGAAAAAAAGATCAGATATCAGCTGATATTATTCGATTACAAGTTTCACAGGAAGAAAATTCTTGCCTTCGCCCGTCAACTCTAACAAATAGACTCCAGGCTCAAGAGTAGAAACACTCAACATATGTTGTGAAGAATTCAATTGCTGCGAAAGCACTTGTTTCCCTTCGATGCTGAATAGTCCGACTGTAATCGAACAGTCGTTTTCAATTCCGGTATTCACGTAAATCAAATCAGTCGCAGGATCATACGAAACTTTCACGTCAGTGATCTCCGGCGAGTTAATTCCAAGTGAAACACTAAGCACCAGATCATCTATTGCAACAGATGGATCGGTTCCAACTCCGTCATCATTATTTGTCCACTCAAACCCGATTTTCACATTAGCATTTCCAATAGCAGATGCAGGAAGGGCAATACTGATGTTCGTCCAACGGCCTTGACCGCTGCAACCTGAATTATTGGTTGCAGGAAGAGCCTGTATCATCGACCAAGCGCCACCATCGTAATACCAAAAAGTACATTGGTCGGTGGGCGCAGAACCCATGGCGATGTACACAAAACTCAACTGAATTGCTGTAGAAGCGCTGGAGCAATCGATAGTGGGAGACTCAATTCTTCTGCTCGTTTGCGGACAGGTTAATGTTCCGCAAAGCCCGCCGGCATCATAAGCCGCCCCACAATCGTTAGCACAAAATGGATTTCCAAGTCCCGCACTGAT
>CAZBYM010000432.1:0-3814 GCA_964495745.1 uncultured Chryseobacterium sp.
ACAACAAATTCACAACGGCATATAATATTTTTCACTACCTGATGTCCGGAGATTTTTTCGCGAATCATGAAAAGTATTCTGCGTTTATTGACACGCTGAACGAAGAAAAAAACTACAACAAGTTCGTTCAATTCGCTCGCAACAAAGCACAAGAGTTTCCTGATGATGAATATTGCAGGCACTCATTCGAAGATATTTACGGACATCTTGCGGAAGATGAAACGCTGATTGAAGCGAATCGGCTCAAGAAGTAATACTGTCGCTCAGAATTTCGCGCGAAGTGCCGCATTTCCCTTATAGCATGGCACACTTATTTGGATTTCATAATAGTCACAGTCCAAATAATATTCGTCACTTACTTGGCACGTGTTAGGGTTGTCGGGGTTTTGATTTTCATTATGACACAACTTTCCATCTTGACAATAATATTTCCAACAACCAGTCGCTGATTTACTGTTCCAATATTCAACGCGGCTCACTTGTCCTGAAGGATAATAATAAAACGAAGAGTCAATTTCCCTTCCCTTGTTGTCGAAATACCGCTTGCACTTCACTTTAGAATCCGGATAATACTCGGCCATTGAATCAGTCATTGTAGAGGTAATCAGAATTTCAAACCATGGATAATACCTCTTCGGCGTAAAGAACATCGTGTGTTTGCGCGATGGAATTTTTTTCTTACGATATACTTTTTGTTGAATGTAACGGGTAGTACCTTTTACCGCACCATTGCTGTAATACCAAGTCCAAGAACCAAAAGCATGCCCATGTTTGTAACCGCCCTCCTCCTCCAGTTTCCCGTTTGAAAAATAGCGGAGCCACCTTCCGACTTTTTCTCCCTTGCGATATTTTCCCAACTCAATTAATTGACCGCTGGAGGAATAAGATCTGAATTCACCATTGGGACTGCCGTTCTTTGTTATTGAACGACAGTATTCGAAAACAATGGTGGAGTCAGCTAATTCAAGAGATGAATAATAACGAAATATTTTTCCTTGAATGATCGTATCTGGCCTTTGAGCATGAACAACTCGAGCAACCAGCATTCCAGTTATCGTTAGGAGAATTGAAAAACAATAATTGAGTCGCACAATAACTATTTGCTCCCGCATCATTCGATAAACATGGATACTGCAGTAACGACCATTTCAGGATTCGTGGCATCTGCCGGTTCGAAATAGACCATTTCAATTTTATAGTTCAGGACATACTTTTTGTTCGTGCAAGAAGTCAGAACATCACGGCCACCGTAATCGTTGTCAACAAATTTGATCAATGGAGTTTCAGGAAGTCCGTGCACATAAACAGTATCACCTTTCTCTCCTCTGAAAGTGAATGTGCAACCATCCTCATGACAATTTCCTTCCAGTAAAGTGAACACGCCGGTTTTATTGTCGGTTTTTGTTGAGTCATTTGCTTGTGCGTTCAAGCTTGCTACGGAAAGCAGAATAGAAGCAAAGAAAGTCATTGTGAATTTGATCATAATTGAATTGTTAGAGTTAGCATGAACAATTTAGGTAAATAATAATCATGATACTAACATCAAAACAATGAAATCGCCATGTTTGCTTCATGATCAAGTTAAGTTTCACAGTTGTTGATAAAACGAACGCCATATTTTGTTCGTAGTTCACACGCGAAACATTTTTTTGTACTACCTTTCTTAGCTTTCTTAAGAATATATTTTCAGCAATATTATTTTATTAGTCATGAAACATTTCATCTTTTTCTTAGGGACTATGTTTTGTTGCAACTTGCAGTCTCAATCCTCTTCATGTTTTGAATGCTTTGAAGATACTGTCGGTTTTAATTCATGTGATCTAACGACATACGTCAATTCACCAGGACTGATTCCGGTACCGGGTTTTAATAGCACTCAATTTACACGACTGGGGCAAGCATTTACGGAATGGGGAGGGAATTACAATTGGGATTTAGGAAGTATCAAATTGTCTGGTATTAGTTTTTTAGCAGAAAATATTGAACAAAACGGTGCCGCGGATAACTTAATCGTTGAGATACGCGCTTTGGATGGTGGATCTTATTGTGCCGGACAATGTCCTGGTGTAACCGTGGATTCAACACCAGGGACACTGCTTTATTCTCAAACAGTACCAGTCAACGCCATTAGCTGGAACCCCTCAACAAACATGGCATCGATAAATTTCCCCTCAACATTTCAAGTACCAGCAAGTTGTGACTTTGCCGTAATTCTGAATTGCGTACAAATGGGCGATGACACAATTGTGCCTTACGTGTGCCCAGACACTTTTTGGGGCTTTGGCCCAACCGCACTCGTTGTTGGTTCTGGCGGACCATGCGCGAATAATTGGCAGACTGTTGAGAGCCGATTATGCATGACCACGGGAGAAAGCGCAATCTTCCTTCATGTTCTCCAAGAAGCGCTTCTATCTAACGTCATTGCTACCACACCAACAACTTGCCCGGGCAACTCTAACACGGTTTCGATGAATATAACTTGGAGTGGGGATGCAATAGGGCTACCTGCCCCCTCCCTTAATTACGCGTGGTCACCAATACCTATTAGTTCAACTTCAAATTCGGCTACTTATGCTCCGGCTTCAACGGTTACGGTGACATGTTCCGCTAATACGAATTGTGCTGAACTAATTCAGGCGTCCAATACTATTTCTGTCATTTCTGTCCCATATATAAGCGCGGGCAATGACACAACATTTTGTCTCGGAGGTACTGCGTTGCTGAATCCAACGGTGGTTGGATCTTATATTAGTTCAATGTGGATCGGAAGCAATATTGCCAATCCCTTTGCTCAAAACACAACAGCAACGCCATCCACCAGCGGATATTATTGGTTCAGAATAACTGATTCTGCAGGATGTATCGTCAGAGACACGTTGTTGGTCACGGTTTTAGAGCCAGTGAACCAATCTTTGTGTCTGGTAACTACAGATTCAGTTACAGGCAATCACAATGTTATCATTTGGGAAAAGCCAATTTCTTATGACAACCTTGACAGCTTCAGAATCTACCGCGAGATAACCTTGAACAACTACCAGATTATTGGTACAGTTCACGCAGATTCACTGAGCATCTTTGAAGACTATTCAGCTAATCCCAACACCACAAACTATCGATACAAAATCACAGCACGAGATACATGCAATAATGAAGGAAATATTTCACCATACCATAACACGATTCACCTGCAGTATTTAGGCTTTGGAAATTTTCAATGGACTTCGTATGAAATAGAATCAATGTCTAATCCGGTTTCATCTTACAACTTTTATAGAGATGACCTTGGGAACGGCAATTTTCAGCTAATCCAAGTTGTTCCAGGCTCAAATAACACATACACTGATGTTAACTATTCTTCGTATCCCAACGCAAGTTATAGGGTTGACGTGAATTGGTTGTCGCCAGTGGCATGTACTCCAACTAGAACAGTTCTTACTTCTCAGTCCAATATATATTCGTTGCTAACCGTTGGAACCACTGAACAACAATTAGTGAGAGCAACAATTAATGTATTTCCAAATCCTGCTGGAAGTGTCCTGAACATTAACTCTTCTGAAAATGATTTCACTATTGAAATTTTTGATAATACAGGGAGGCTAATCCATTCACAATTGAGTGAGGCCAATCATTGTGTGGTTTCAACTTCAGAGTTCTGCAGCGGATTTTATTGTTTGAAATATACAAGCGCTAACTCAGTATACTTACGAAAAGTTCAAATTGTGAAATAACGTTGTTCTGCTGAATTCTCACGCCGCCCAATTATCCCGATCCAAACTCCTATACTGAATGGCTTCTGCCAAATGCGAAGTCTCAA
>CAZBYM010000433.1:0-2430 GCA_964495745.1 uncultured Chryseobacterium sp.
TTTCATCTTTTTGCCGGATCGTAATTGACTTCAATGTATCGGCATGCAGATAAAGTGAATCGTCATCAAACTCTTGAATAAGCAAAGCATGACCAGTGATGAATGAAGTTTCAGAATGTTCAAAGTGAATCGCATAATCTCCATGAATGGTAACCTTTTGCGTCGTGTCTTTGATTTCAATATTCTCAAATGCTTTTCCAATTCCATTTTTGCGGTCATACCAGATGCTGTCGCCGCGCAATGTCTGATTTTGCGTTACGATGTAAGCGTTCTCTTCAAACTGGGCAATGTCGTTGTACGTATCGTAAAATCCGTTCTCGCAATAAATAAAATTTGTACTTGTGGTCGATTTAATATTCGTTGGGCCAAGAAAGTATGCAATTCGCGGACCAGGAGAATAGCGCAAAGTGTCACAGCGCATTTCATATTGCGGGTTTTTCAAAACAACATTGTGCTTGAACGTTAGTGTTTTCGATTCTGAAGAATAACCGCCGTTCTGGCTTGTGAGAATATTATCCTTGTTAATGATTTTTCCACCTGTATTGTAATAAGCGAATTTGTTCCCAAGATCATATGTAATCGCATCACATGTCAAGGTCATATCATCCTCGATGAGCCTTACATTTTTGCTGGCTACTGCAATCTTTGTGTTTCCGTCGTACGTGAGAAAATCACTCCACATCCGTAAAGAATCCCCTTGCTGGATGTAAACATGTCCATACGCATCAAGACGGTTGAGATCAAGAAAGAAGTGTGCACTATCGCAATTCATGAGCATTCCTTCGTGTTCGAATTGAACGGCTCCAATCAACCGCTGATAGGCTTTGCTCTTGTCGCCAACAAGACGATCAGCATGTTTCAGGTTGATTTTGGTTCCACCTTTTGGTTTAGGTTTCGGTTGCTGCGCGAAAACGGAAAGTCCACAGCAAAGAAGGAGTAGAAGAATGAGATAGCGTTTCACGGTGAGTGATGTTTCAATTTTCACGCCATGAACCGGATAAATCACAGGAAGAATGTTAAAGTAATTAAACTGCAACCGCTTTTCTCATCAGTGTCTGCGTGCGATCAGGGCCGACAGAAACAACAGAGACAGGAACGCCTGTAAACTTCTCAATGAATTCAATATACGTGTTCAATGCTGCAGGAATTTGGCCTACATCATTCAATCCTGTAAGATCCTGATTCCAGCCTTTCATTTCAGTATACACCGGCGTCAACAATTCAGGTGAATAATCAAATGGTAAATGATCAATTTCTTCACCTTGATAATTGTATGCCCTACAAACTTTTATTGTTTCCAGCCCGCTGAGAATATCTGCTTTCATCATGAGTAATTCAGTTACTCCATTGATCATTACAGCGTACTTCAATGCAGGAAGGTCAAGCCACCCTGTTCGACGTGGACGTTTTGTCACTGAGCCGTATTCATTTCCACGATCACGAATTCCTTGTCCGATGTCATCAAACAACTCAGTAGGGAAGGGGCCGCTTCCAACGCGCGTGCAATACGCTTTGAAAATTCCAAACACGTTTCCAATTCTGTTTGGAGCAATTCCTAATCCTGTGCATGCTCCAGCACAAATTGTATTGGATGACGTTACAAATGGATACGATCCAAAATCAATATCGAGCAATGAACCTTGAGCTCCCTCAGCTAGAATTGTTTTTTTGTTACGTAATGCTTCATTGAGATAATGTTCGCTGTCGATCTGCTGATACGATTTCAATTCTTCAATCGCTGCAAACCATTCCGGCTCCATTTCAGCTAGATTGTAGGAGAAGTTATGATGACTTAGAATCTGTTTGTGTTTTTCAACAAGAGCATCATATTTCGCTTTGAAATTCGGAAGTGTAATATCACCAACACGAATTCCGTTGCGGCCGGTTTTGTCCATGTAGGTAGGTCCGATTCCCTTAAGCGTCGAACCAATTTTTTCATTTCCTTTTGATGCTTCTGAAGCTGCATCGAGCAAGCGATGTGAAGGCAGAATGAGATGCGCTTTTTTAGCGAAGAACAATTTCGATTTCACATCAACGCCCATTTTCTTCAACGCTTCGATTTCGCCAATCACGACAACAGGATCTATAACGACTCCGTTACCAATAATGTTTATTGAATTCTCACGGAAAATCCCGGATGGAATCGTTCTCAACACATGTTTGATTCCGTTAAACTCCAGCGTATGGCCTGCATTTGGTCCGCCTTGAAATCGCGCGATGATATCGTACCGCGGAGTAAATACATCCACGATCTTCCCTTTGCCTTCATCACCCCATTGCAATCCTAATAATACGTCTGCTTTCATTGTATTAATCTTGTTTATTTCATTGTCAGACTGAGTAGACTTGCTTTTCGCAAGGCGTATCGAAGGCTGACGTCTGCTTTCATTGTATTAATCTTGTTTATTTCATTGTCAGACTGAGTAGACT
>CAZBYM010000433.1:2530-3805 GCA_964495745.1 uncultured Chryseobacterium sp.
TGCTTTTCGCAAGTCGTACCGAAGGCTGACGTCTGCTTTCATTGTGATATGCTTGTATTAAGACTTGTCAGACTGAGCGCCTGCCTGTCCGGTAGGCAGGGAGTCGAAGGCAGACAAAGCCTCTTCCTCTGTATCACACACCTGAAAAATCGTATTCAATTTTGTAATAATAAATAACTCATTGATTTTTTTCGATACGCCGCAAATCATTACTTCTCCACCTGACTTTCTTGCCAAGGTCAATGCATGCACAAGAATATTTAATCCTGTGCTGTTCATGATGCGTAAGTCTGAAAGATCGAAAACAATATTTGCATTTCCTTCATCGCAGGAAGTTTGCAACAACTGATTCAATTCGCGGCACTCATCTCGATCAACGAGTTCTCCGTAGAGTGCTATCACAAGTACTGGAGATTTTTGCTTGAGGTTAAAGGTAAAACTCATCCCTTGCGTTTTAGGTTTTGTTGCATGTGCTCACATTTCCCTGTATTCGCTAATTTGGAACAGCGACCAAAAAAATTAAGTGCGTGCGAAGTAATTTGAAATTCCAAAAACTCCTCGGTTGTTTTTTTGATTTGCTGTATTCGAGGATCACAAAATTCATGTACGTGAGAACAATCCTGACAAATCAAATGATCGTGCTGCTTGTAAGCATAGGCCCGTTCAAACTGCGCTTGATTTTTCCCGAATTGATGTTTGGTGACAAGCCCACATTCAAGTAACAGTTCAATCGTGTTGTACAAAGTCGCGCGGCTTACGCGGTACTTCTTGTTCTTCATGTGAACATACAGTGACTCGATATCAAAATGTCCACCTTGACTGTAAATCTCGTCGAGTATGGCGAATCTTTCGGGTGTTTTTCTGTGACCTTTTGTTCCGAGGTGTTCGGAAAAGAGGTTGCGGACGGTTTCCCTGATGTTGTTTTCAGCCATTGTGAGCGATAAAGGTACAGAATGTTCCCGGTTTCCGGTTCTTGGTTTACGGTAGAGGTTATCAAGAAGATTTGAACGGAAACAGGATGTTTTTCCTCTCAAAACGTTGTGCGCGTAGTTGCAAAACAGGGAACAGTGAACAGGGAACCGTAAACTAATTCGGATTGATGCGTGAAACGCCAATTACGCCATTCACTTTCCGGAGTTTTTTCATTAGAGCAGTCAGATGTTGCGTGTCATGAACGAACAACATAATTGTTCCTTCAAATGTTCCATCTTGTGTATCGAAGCTAAGCGATCTCATATTCACGCTAAGTTCGCTGGAAATGATTTTTGTAATGTT
>CAZBYM010000434.1:0-3796 GCA_964495745.1 uncultured Chryseobacterium sp.
CAAACAATCCTGAATTATTTTCGATCAAAAGAAAGAATTACAGAGAAGCACCGTTGCATCGATTTCCTTTTATTGTAATCTACAGAATTGATAAGAAAGGGAATAGTTTGCTGGTGCAATCTTTTTTTCATTGTAGACGGAATCCAGAGAAGAAGCCGAAATAAAGGACAGTTATTCGGTAAACGCTCACACTTCAATAATACACTAGCTCTCTTGCAATAGTTCCTCCTATTTTGGACAACAAATGCGATCACATCAAAATGTAAGCCCCGGAATGTGGGTTGTAACATCTATTGTACTAAGCATATTGTCGTTCTTTATTGTTGTGTATCTGGATTTCGAAATCATTTCACCACTAATTCTGCCTGCGGATCATTGTTACTACCATCAACACCCAATTCCGTTTTGGGTAGAAATCTTTTATATGAACGGAGCATCCAATGGTCATCCTGACGGCTCATTGACGCATTTCGCATTGCTAATGCTCTGCAGTGTGTTTCTGGGATTCAAAACAAAATCAATTCTTCATAAGAAATTCAACTGAACTCAAAAAAAAAGGAGCAACTCACATCGCGCCTTTTTGCTTTTGTATGCTCACCCACTCAATGCGCCACAATCACCCGCTTCTCTTCAAACTGTCGATCGGCGCCATCAATGACACGCACGATGTACACACCATTGGACTGATCAGTAAGATCTAATTGAATTTTATTTGTTCGTGCTTCCTCCTTCTTCACCAACATGCCCTTGATGTCATACACTTCCCAAATAAAATGATCTTCGCGTGTGAGTAGAAGATTTACATTTCCATCGGAAGGCACTGGATAAACTGTTGAAATTAATATCCGCTTTGTGAACCCGGGTTCAACCAACGGAGATCCTTCGGGCAATGGAGAAATGATCACAGGATAATAATTCATCAACACTCCTTGTGATTTCGCTTTAGCAACAACTTGTTTTATGCCATTACTTGACTGAGGTGGCAGCAAACTTGGTGCATCGCCAAGAACCAAAATCATTTTTTGTGAATCCTTTCTCCATTCCAGCGTGTCCATTGTTATGCAGGCTGCATCGTACATCGATTCGGGATAATCGCCTCCATTGGTCAACGTAATTCTATTCACACAACTCTTAACAGAATCAAATTCAGTTGAGAAAGGCGCCACTGAATACCATCGGTCACCATCGGAAAATTTGTCGCCATACGTTGCAATCGCAATTCGAATATCCTTCTTCTTCTTGATGTGATCGATGATGCTGCCAATTCCCTTCTTGACATTTTCGATATCGTCACTCATGCTTCCAGTATTATCAATCATGAAAACAAGGTCGCTCTGATTCACAAGATGAGAATCAATAATTGCAATGATCTGTTCGGTTACTTTATCGGTCTGCGTCAGGAAATACGATGAGCCGCCTGTGCTTGATGCCAGTGAATAGAACTGCTTCACGAGGAGGTCCGGATACGTAATAGAATCTTTCATAGGAGGAAGATGTACTTTCAATCGCAACAGCGAATCAATTCCAGCGAGATCATACTGATATCGTGTAGGAACAAGAACAGTATCAATGATGTGTTCAGATGCCGTGACAGATGGATCGGCAAGAAAAGGAGGCACTTCGGGCTGGCAGGATGCGCAAGTCATAGCGACTACAACTGCAAAAGGGAGCGTACGTCTCATAGTTTTCGTTTTCATTATAATGTCCGGACTCCGAAAAAGTCACAAGCGCAATATTTGTTGCACTGTCAGCGTTTCAGTGCAATTTTCCAGTCACTTCAAAGGAACGTGAGTTGGTTGGTCAGAAACCTTTACCACTTATTCAGTATCTTTGTACTCTGAAATACGCGCTGAAAAATGGCTGAAAAGTTGCTGAATACGATCGAAGAGGCTCTGGCGGAAATCCGTGCCGGAAAAGTGATTATTGTTGTTGATGATGAGGATCGTGAGAACGAAGGCGATTTCATTACAGCTGCGCGAAACGTTACTCCGGAAGTCATCAATTTCATGGCTACACATGGACGTGGATTGATTTGCGCTTCCATCACCGAAGACAAGGCCGATGAACTCGGATTACAATTGATGGTGAAGGAAAATTCAGCGACCTATGAAACTCCGTTCACCGTTTCTATCGATTTGAAAGGACACGGGTGTACTACAGGAATTTCAGCTCATGATCGCGCGAAAACAATTCAGGCCTTAATTGATCCGACCATAAAGCCGGATGAGTTTGGCAAGCCCGGACATATTTTTCCATTGCGTGCAAAACGAGAAGGTGTTCTGAGAAGAACCGGTCATACAGAAGCAACAATTGATCTCGCGCGTCTCGCAGGATACGAACCGGCAGGAGCTCTTGTCGAAATCATGAATGAAGATGGTTCTATGGCGCGACTTCCACAGCTTTTGGAAATTGCGAAGCGATTTAATCTGAAAATTGTTTCGATAAAAGATTTGATTGAATATCGTCTTCGCACAGAAACGAATATCAAGAAAGAAGTTGAAGTAGAATTACCAACAGAGCATGGCGATTTCAAAATGGTTGCATACACACATCTTCCAACGAATCAACCGCATCTTGCCATATACAAAGGCGAATGGAAAAAAGACGAGCCCGTTCTTGTTCGAGTTCACAGTTCGTGCATGACAGGAGATATTTTTGGATCATGCCGTTGCGATTGCGGTCCACAGTTACACAAAGCGATGGAGGTGATTCAAAAAGAAGGCAAAGGAGTTATTCTTTACATGAATCAGGAAGGGCGCGGAATTGGTTTACTGAATAAACTCAAAGCGTACAAATTACAGGAGCAAGGTCGCGATACAGTACAAGCGAATATTGAATTAGGTTTCGATGCCGACGAACGCGATTACGGTGTTGGAGCACAAATATTGCGTGATCTTGGCGTAAGCAAATTGCGTTTGATGACGAATAATCCCAAGAAGCGTGTGGGATTAATGGGTTACGGATTGGAGATTGTAGACAACGTTGAGTTGGAGATTGCGTCTAACAAGCACAACAAGTTGTATCTCGAAACGAAAAGAGATAAGCTGGGGCATAGTTTGAAGGTGGATAAATAGATCAGTTTCAGGTTCAAAGTTCCGAGTTTCAAGTTCGGGGCTTATTGGTAGTGTAAGGTCGATCATTCAGTCATGAGAAAACTCTGTATCGTCATTTTCACGCTGATAAATTCAAGTATTGTTGCTAATGATTGGCTCGATTCCCTTTATAGTAAATCTGACTTCTTTGTTAACGGCGTTGTCACTCAAAATCATTTTGTTCGAAAGGATTCCTCACGATTATTATATGCACTTGACATTGCAGTAATTCAAACGGGAAAGGCCGGAGGATATGAACAGAGCGCAATATCCCCTGCTGCCGGAAACACAATACGGAACATATATTTTTTCACCAAAGATTCTACACAAGTACAGATTGTCGGGGATACTTTTCTGTTTCCGCTGGTTGACCTTGGTGGCGATTCAGGTTTGCAACTTACATCAGCTGATTGGAGTGGCTTCAGATTTTATGATCATACAAGTCCGTATGCTTATGATTATTTCAATTTGCTGGAGATGTATTGTCCGGAATCAATTCAACTCAATGCAGACGGAGGAATTTGCAGTGTATTAATAAAACCAAAAGGTAAATGGATATGTAAATCGGAAATCAACACGAAAAAGAAATTAGTTTCCGTTGTTTACAAGTATCAAGCGCCGAAGAATAAGCCCGGTCCGACAGTAACAATTTACAAAGTCCGCTATTATGATGGAGAAGGTAAATTAGTGAGCCGTTACCGCCG
>CAZBYM010000435.1:0-3771 GCA_964495745.1 uncultured Chryseobacterium sp.
CTATACGAGAAGCAAAAACTCCTGTAGAATGGAATGTTGCCGGCGTGTACAGAGAACCTGCGTGGTGTTATTACACCAATGAAAAAGGTGTGGTCGATCCAACATATGGTAAACTCTACAATTGGTATGCAGTGAATGATCCGCGAGGTTTGGCACCTGTTGGCTGGCACATCCCTACTCTTGCAGAGTGGAACGCTCTAAACGATGAAGTTGGCGAGAAAAAAGCGGGAACAAAAATGAAAACCAAGACCGATTGGAAGTCCGGCGACGCGACAAACGCCAGCGGTTTTTCGGGACAGCCTGGTGGAAGACGCGATCATGTTTATGGAAAGTGTATTGGCCGTGGATCTTCCGGTTCCTGGTGGAGTTCTTCACCTGCAGGAAAAGAAGAAGCTTCGGGTGTTGTTCTTACGAACAATCTGGAAATCCTTTCCATAAGTGGTCACAACAAAACGAACGGATTTTCAGTGCGCTGTGTTGAAGGAGAAGCGAAACTGAAAGGTGTTCTACGGCCTGCGAACTATTTCCGCGATTCTATTATTGGAATAGCAACACAAATTGAAAAACTGGAGATCGCGAGATACGATTTCCCGGGTGTGCTGACTTTAGCTGTTGGCGAAGCCGCTTGCGCGAAATTAGGTCCGGGCTGGCGCATGGCCACCAAGAAAGAACTGGAACTTGTTTATTCCAATCGTTCGCAGATCGGAGGTTTCATAAATGTACATTACTGGTACAATGAGCCTCCTGATATCTGGGGATTCATCAACTTCATGGATTTCAAAACGGCAGAAGATCAGCAATTGGAATTCGCTACTGCCAAGGTGCGAGCAGTGAGGACTATTCAATGATTTTAGAAAAAGAAAGTGCGTCCTGACGAAAATAATTCCGCGAGAATGAGAAAACATTTTCGGAAAATGAAAATGTGCATGATCAAATGCACAACATTTTTAATGACTCTCATTTTAGCATTTAGTTCTTGTACTCCAGGCCCAACAGATGCTTTGAACAATAAACTGGTTGGTATGTGGAGAATTGATAGTGTATACACCAGCCACATGAACTATCGCTTAGAAGTTGAGGAAACTGTTCTGTTCAATGAGGATTTGTCTTTCGAACGTTACGACTGGAATTGGGATTTTACCTGCAAAGGGAAGTTCACAACAATTGAAAGTGAGAACAAAGGATTATACAGAATATCATTCTTGCCTGATGCCTCGATTCCGGAGAAGTGTGAATATCATTCATTCCTGATTGAAAAAGTAGAATCAGATAGAATTGTCATGATCGATAGCGCGTATCCTGAATATAGATCAACTGTCAAAGAAGCAATTCGGGTAATTTATAAAAGGAAAAACTAATCTATCCAGAGCAGATCATCTCCCAATACTGTAAATTCGTACATCGTAATTCCCAAATCGCAACTCTCCCATGGCTTTTCTCAACGACCAAACAGTACAACACCTCGCACAAGCGCTAGAAGGTAACGATCGCGCACAAGAATGGTTGCAACGACAAGGAAGGCAAGAGCTTGTCATGTTGCATGATGCAATTCGTTTTGATGATGACAGTGCAATGGAATGGTTACACGAATATGGTCACGACGAACTGGGATTATTTGTGACTGCAATTTCCGGCGATCCGTATGCGGTGCAGGCATTGTTCGATGGAAAACAATCGCGTCTCGCATCTGTTGCAGGCGCAGTGATTGGCGATGAGCGTTCGATTCAGTATTTACAGAAGAACAATCTGAAGGTTTGGATTCATTTGGTGGAAGCGATTAAGAAGTGTAATTCGGAAGAATAGTTTTTGCTTTTTTGCCACCCGCGCCTCCTAACCTCCAAAAGAGGAACTTCCATCACACACATTACTTTAGAAAGTTGAATTATGTGGGTGGTGGTTCCCCCTTTTCGGGGGTTAGGGGGCGTGGGAAGGAAATATTAAAACCCACCTTTCGCTATCGCCGCCGCAATCTCCATGGCAAAAGCAATTCCAAGATGAATAATTATTCCACCCCAGATTGATCGCGATTCAATCACAAGAACACCAAGAATTATCGCGCCGAAAAAAGAACTGATTGTTTCTCCGAGTGGTTTTCCAAAGTGAATAGTTACATAAAACGCCGCTACAGGAAGAATCGCTCCGTAGCCTAACCATCTCGACAAAACAATAATTAAAAATCCGCGGAAGAAAAATTCAGTGACAATGTAATTGAGTCCATAAAAACTTTCGAAAAGCAATCCATACGCTTGACGGCCTTCAATAATTTTTGCAACATTTAGAGTCTTTGTCGCCTGAGGATATTGTTTCAGGAAATCTGCACTGAAAGAAGCGGCTACAATGAGAGGAATCATCATCAGCAACAAATAGAAATATGGTTTTACTTTCGCTGAGTTGAAACCGTAGAGATTTTGTTTCTTGCGATCGTTGAAGAACCACCAAATTGCAACAGGAACAACAATGCAAACCGCGTTGGCAATATATCGTGAAGAACGCATCCAGAATATTTCATTCGGACCTTCTGTCCATTCTTTGACAAGATCTTTGAATTGGTAGAAATAGACATTGAAAGCATAAACGAGTGCAGCAAAAAGAACAGCGCTCCAGAAATGTATGCTTGTTATCCATGATCGATCTTTAGAAAATGGAATGTAAAGGGCAATCGAACCAATCAATGCTCCACCATACAAGGCAAGATTGTTGAAGAAGCGACTTTCATCGTTTGCTCCACCACCGATACTCTGAAGCATGGCCTTGTCGGAATAGAACCAAGCTGTGAGGCCAGAAAGCAACAGCACCAACAAAATGAGATACGGCCAGGAAATTTCTTCCTTGATGAATTTTTTAATCTGGTTGATGACCGATTTCATTGAGCGAAGATATTGAATCGCTAAGCGATTTCCAGACTTAATAGGAACGCGGATTTAACGGATTATTCGGATAAAATCGGATGATCACTTCGCGATAGAACTTTTTACTACTTTGGGTTACAGGAATCGCATAGCGATTCAAAATCCGTGCAAATCTGTTCAATCCGATCAATCCGCGTTCCTATTAAGATTCTGAGCCGCGTTCCTATTTTTTCTTCCACTATCCTTAATCGAATTAATCCGATATTTGGTACATGGCCAGCAAAGTCTATAACGGAGAAACTATTCGCAAAATGACGCTGTTGTTTCTTCCGCATGCTACACCGCATTACAATTGGCTGATCGAAAAAGGACATCGCGAATTAATTGAAACCGTTGAGTTCATCAAAAGTGGAAAAGAAATGTCTTTTCAATGGATGATCAATAATCAACATTTCGAAATGGCCGCTTTTGCGAATGCAGTTCGTGGCGACAAAAATGCATTTCGCTGGCTCATGCAGCACAAATCACTTTTCTGGGCCGCCACAGCGAATGCTGCGAACAAAGACAAAGAAGCAATGGCGTGGTTATTGTCGCACAACTTTATTGTTTATGCTGAATTAGCGAAAGCAATAGTTGAGTGGGAAAAATTCGAGAACGATGATTTCTCCGGCTATTACAAAGCCCCTACATCCTGATGAGAATTGTTGGAAATATTCCGCATCCACAAATGACCATCACTGTTTTCATGATGAACGAGAAGTACATTGTGAAATTTGAAGCGGGCCCGATGGAACAGGTGTTTAAACTTTCACAAGGAAAAATCACCGGAATGGATCACGTGATGAAAATTGTGGATGAAAGTTTTCAAACGGAGGTTTTGAAAAGATTTGGGGAGATGTTTGAGCAGATGCGAATTTCACTT
>CAZBYM010000436.1:0-3744 GCA_964495745.1 uncultured Chryseobacterium sp.
TGTATTCGCAATAGTTGATTGATCAGTGAACTGTACCGTCTGATACGTATTCGCAGCTGTAAGTGGATCAGAAGTGAAAGCTGCAGTTGGTGCAGGATAAATCAAAATTGGTTGTGTAATCGTATCAACGCAACCAAAGTTGGTCGTAACGATCAAAGAAACATTCCAAGTTGAAGCATTTGCGAACATGTGCGAAACAGGTGTTCCGGTTCCTGTAGTGTTGTCACCAAAATTCCAAAGCCACATTACAACACCTCCTGAATCAACTGTGCTGGCGTCTGTGAAAATAATTGCTTCGTTGGCACAGAATCCGCTTGTAGTAAATGCAGGAATCGGATTTGGATATACATAAACAGGAGTCACCACTGTGTCAGGACAACCATTCATTGAAATAGTAATCAACGTTACGTTATACCATCCGCCTGCAGAATAAACGTGTGATGGATTCTGAAGTGTTGATGTATTATTCGCAGAACTTGGATCGCCAAAATCCCACAACCACGTTACAATTGCTGTTACAGATTGTGTTTGATCAGAGAATTGAACCGGATAACCAGGACAAGCGCTTGTGTATTGTAATCCGGAAGTTGGGGCCGGAATAACTGTAACGAAAATGGTATCGCGTTGTTGCTGACATCCACCGTTGTTCAATGAGTTGAATACAATCGCAATTGTTCCGCTTGCAAGATCTCCCGGACCTGGCATGTAGGATGAAATAAGATTTGTATCACCGCCAATGAAAACTCCATCACCACTGGTCGTCCAGATCCCTGAACCTGTAGCAGTGTTCGCAGTAATTACGAAAGCAACATTGCTGCAAGCCGTATCCGGTCCAATTGCCTGAACATTTGGTGGTGGCGTAAGGAATAACATCAACGTATCATTCTCAGCAATACAAGAACCGTTTCCGGTTGAGGTCATCCAAAGCATTACACTTCCTGCAGAAGTATCAGCTGCACTTGGAATGTAATCGGTACACAATGAAGTCGGACTCACGAATGTTCCGGTTCCTGAGGTATTCCAGACTCCTCCGCTGGAAACAGTGACAGTTCCGCAAATAGAAACGTATGGCGTATCGCGGCAAACAAAAATATCTTGTCCAACATCGACGACTGGCCCAGGCGCGAAATTAATTCGTACTGTATCAAAATCATGAGGACAAAGTGCAAATCCTGTAGACTGCAAAACAAGAATTGCATATCCTGAATCCAGTTCCGTTTGTGTTGGAGTATACGTTGCATTATAGACAGTTGGTCCTGGATTAAAAGTTCCAAGTCCTGTCCACAAACCGCCAGTTGCATTTAATATATTTCCACCCAATCCAACGATTGAGTTATTGGTACATGCGAACGTGTCATTTCCTGCAAGAGCTATTGGTGCGGCAACAACATAAATTGTTGTGTATGCAGTGTCATTGCATCCTAAACTGTTTTCAGCAATGTGCGTTACAATGTAAGTTCCACTTGCAGACCAGCTATGCGTGGCTACAGGAGTCTGAGCAGTATCACCATCTCCGAATTCCCAATAGAAAACAGTCAAAGTAGCATTGCCTGTCACCGTTGAACTGTCGGTGAACGTTAGATTTTGTCCAACACAAACACTATCACCAGAGATAACAGTATTAGCACTCACGCTGGAAATTTCAATTGTCTGATAAGCAGTATCTGCACACGGAGTTCCGTAATTAATGATGAGCTGAACAATGTAAGGCCCAAGACCTGGATACGTGTAGCTTCCCGGATTCTGTAAAGTAGACGTATCAAGAGTTGTAGAACCATCGCCGAAATCCCAATAGTAACTATTCGCAGGGTCGCTGGTGTTCACAAAATTTATTGCGCCACCTGTGCACGCGTCGTTGGTAGGCGTAATGCTCGCCTGTGCTAACGGTGGACAATACACAACGTTGAATTGAAAGTCGCGAAGAATTTCACCAATCTTATTCCCGTTTCTGAACTCCTCGCATTTTATTCCACAAACATATTGGCCAAGAAATGGAGGAGCGCCAGTAATATATCCTGTTGTTGAACTCATGGTGAGATTCGGACCTCCACATGAATTGTTTGGACCAAATCCACCAACCCATGTTATTGGAGGAAATGTTGCTACTCCAGCAGGAAATGTGGGTGCGTTATCGTCGTAAGGAGTATAATACGAATACACAAGGGAATCACCATCAGAATCAGTTGCGCCATGATCGAAATTCATAGGATTTCCCTGACAAACAAATACAGGAGGTGGATTCACCCAAACAGGACTGCTATTAGTAATAAGGATGGAATTGTCCGGAACGAATGCGTACCATGATTCTCCCGAAGCGAGTGGATTCACAACGTTTGCGAGAGTAGAATTTCTACAGCAATACTGGTAAAACATGTGATAACCTCCCGGTTGTGGAGGCATGTTATTTACGACACGAGTATAAATTGCTTCTTCAAGACATAGTCCAGGATTTGCCGCACATGTATCAATGTACGGTTGAACTGCGGTTGCTCCCGGAAAGTTGATTACAATATCCTTGTCCGGAGCGAATGATGCGCCATTTACGTTGCGAACTTCAATTCGGACGCTGGCAGGAAATGCAGCGTTCCCTGGGGAACAATCCCGATACATTTTTAGCGTAACGCGATACGTTGCTCCTCCGAGGTGTTCGTATGTTAACGATCCTCCAACAACGTGCGTAGCGAAGGCCGCGACAGATAGTGTCAAAGCCAGTACCAGCAGTAAAAAGTGTTTCATATTATTCAGGTGGGGCGTTGGGTATGCCGTAGCCAAATTACAACAAAACCCTGTAAGAACAATAGAATTTCCGCTAATCGAGGGCTTTATCGTCGCTAAGAGTTATTTCGAAATAACCGCCAAAATTGCATGAAGTTGCGTGCAGGTAGTACTTTCCAGGCGGCAGACCCGACAGATTCACGACAGGACGATCAAAAACAGCTCTCAACAAATCACGATTTTCCTGCGAAACGGACACAACATCTGAATACCCCAGAAGCAGTCTGAAGTAGTTTTTCTGATCATAGAGATAAACCTCTGATTTCTGATTTTCAACTGGAAAAAGTATCAGAAGGCTATCATCCTGGTAGGTTCTTTCGAGCAAAATACTCTGAATGGCATATCTGGAAGTGTCCATTGTTTCAAGATATTCCTCCGGAACTTCAATTTTCTGCACACAACGTTCACGCGAGAAAACTTCTGACAAGACAAACCAAGCGGTTACGCCGAGCATCAGAAAAGCAAGAAGAATTGGAAAATATTTGCGGAACATGAATTGCGAAATTCGTCAACAGTTTGGTTTCCTGCAACAATCTGAACGATTTGATCGTGAATTGATTTTTGCCCTCTCAGCGAATCGCCTTATATTTGGGGTTGAGCAGACACGACCCCATATGAACAAAAGAATTACCCTGACCCTTCTTTCAATTTGCATTATCGGCTTGAGCGCCGTTTTTTCGCAGATTAATATCCAATGGGCAACGCGATATACTTCCGCCGGCAGTAATGTTGACAGAGCCAGTGATCTCGATCGTGATACATCAGGCAATGTTATTGTCACCGGAACAAGCTGGAATGGAGCCAACTTCGATATTGTTACTGTGAAATATGATCCCGATGGCAATGAGCTTTGGGCCACCTCATTCAATGGAATTGGCAATGGCTACGATGATGCGCGCGCTTGTGATGTGGACGATGCAGGAAATATTTACGTAACCGGGTTCACCGTAGGAGCAGCAAGTAATTTTA
>CAZBYM010000437.1:0-3743 GCA_964495745.1 uncultured Chryseobacterium sp.
CAAACGATTTATTAATAATCGTATTCGCGCACTTTATAAAACGATTTACAACGTGAAACTTCCCGACAATGAAGAATTGAAACTTCCCGGAAGTGGAGACGAGCTAATCAACAAAATTCAATCGGAAGTAACGGAATGGGCAAAAAATCGTTCTTCTGAAATTGAAGACTTGCGTAAACTGGAAATCTATCGGAAAGAATTTCTCGGCAACGTTTCACACGAATTAAAAACTCCGATTTTCAATATTCAAGGATACATCAGCACATTGATTGAAGGTGGTATTGATGATCCTACAATCAATAAGAAATATCTCGAGCGCACAGAGAAAAGTGTGGAGCGCATGATTACGATTATCCAAGATCTGGAATCCATTTCTCGAATTGAATCGGGAGAAATGACACTCGATCTTGAAACTTTTGACATTGGAAATCTCGCCCAAGATATTATTGAGTCGCAGGAAATGAAAGCAACGCAACGAGGAATCAAATTGCGTGTTAAAGAAAACCTAAATATCGTTCGCGTATTTGCAGATAAAGACCGCATTCGCCAAGTGCTCACCAATCTTGTTGTGAATTCTGTCAAGTACGGAAAAGACAACGGTGAAACCGAAGTGCGCCTTTTCGACATGGAAGATCACGTGCTCGTTGAAGTTTCCGATAACGGAATTGGCATTGGCAAAGAACATCTTCCGCGTTTGTTCGAACGTTTTTATCGTGTCGACAAAGGTCGCTCGCGCGAGCAAGGCGGAACAGGTTTAGGACTTGCGATCGTGAAGCACATTCTTGAAGCGCATGGACAAACGATCAACGTTAGAAGCAGCGAAGGAGTTGGATCGACGTTTTCGTTTACTTTGAGAAAAGGGAAGTAATTTGGAAAGATTCTCGATTTTCAATTCTCCAAGACTTTTGGCAAATTGAAATCAGCAAATTGAAAATTGAATAAATCCATCTGATTTCGCCAATTATTCACGGTCAGAAATCTCCATTTTCCTTCGTATTTTGCATGCTCAAATCAACCCAATGAAAAAACTATACTCTCTACTCGCCTGCTCAATATTGTCTTTGACAGCGTTTGCTCAACAACAAGATCAATGTGCTACTATGTCGGTATACGAACAGCAAATGCAGAATCCTGCTGTTGCTAGCCGTTATCGTGCTGCTCAACAAGCAGCAGCAACTTGGCGAGCTCAACATCCAAATGAAATTCGCAGTAGTGCACCTGTTGTAACGATTCCCGTTGTGGTACATGTGTTGTATAAAACCCCAACACAAAACCTTTCCAATGCACAGGTGTATTCGCAAATCGCCATTCTGAACGCAGATTATCGTCGTTTGAATGCCGATACAATCAACACGCCAACAATGTTCGATTCAATTGCTGCTGACATCAACATTGAATTTTGTCTAGCTACTTTGGATCCTGCAGGAAATCCTACGGATGGAATCACACGCACTTCAACTACCGGTGGACAAATCGTGGGATACTTCAGCCCAATTTTCGAAGATGCGAAATACGATTCTCTTGGAGGAAAAGACGCATGGCCTGCTGATCAATACCTGAATATTTGGGTATGCGAATTGTTTCCAGGTCTGCTCGGTTATGCACAATTTCCAGGTGGGGCCCCTGCAACCGATGGTGTTGTAATTGCTTACACTGCTTTTGGTGATCAAGGAACTGTTGCTGCTCCTTCTACATTAGGCAGAACTACCATTCATGAAGTTGGTCACTGGCTTGGCCTATTCCACATTTGGGGAGACGACAGCGATTGCACAAGTGGAAGTGATTCAATTCCAGATACGCCGAATGCGAATGGAGCTTCTGCAAGCGATTGCAATGTATTACTTAACAGTTGCGCAAACGAAGATCCGTATTGGGGAACAATTGATCCAAATGACATGGTTCAGAATTACATGGATTATTCACATGATTCGTGCATGAACATGTTTACTGAAGGACAAAAAACAAGAATGTATTCTTTTCTGTATGGAGACCCAATTCGTTTTGGACTTTTTGGTTCCGCAGGTGGTTGTAATGGCGTTGGAGTAAATGAATCAGCATCGTTTGACAAATATTTCAGCATTTATCCGAATCCTACAGATGGAATTGTGAACGTCAATTATTTCGGAACATGGAACGCGGATATGACAATTGACATTCTAGACATCACTGGAAAAGTGGTGAGCTCGTATACAACCAATTCATACAGTTACACGCTGGACATTTCGCATCTCGCGGCAGGGCTGTATACAATGCGGATTGTTGGTGATGGTGGAATTGCTACCAAGAAGTTGATAATGGAATAAGCTCAACTTTGGTTTTGCCGCAAAGGCGCAGAGCGCGCTAAGTAAAACGCAGAGAAGAAAATCAATAGCGGAGTTAATGTCTTTGGCCTTATTGAATTTCTGTTCTTTGCGCCTTCCATTGCGGACTCTGCGCCTTTGCGGCAATTGTTCTATACGTCAAATCAAAGTTCATTGATGGCGGCCTTCAACCTGGAATCGCCACGCAGGTAAAAAGGCTGCATCACCACGCTCATATTTAGCGCTTCCTCCAGCGAAAATTTCTCCTGACGCATACTAACCATTTGCCCGCGCTTCATATGGTAATCTGCAAGATATTCTTGCTCTGTTTGGCCGGGAGTTGGAACGCAAATCAGTTTCTTGCTCGACATCGCAAGATCACACAACGTACTATACCCGCCCCTCGAAACAATTACACTCGACGATCGAATTACTTCCGCTAATTTTTCATCGTCCATGTGATTGATCATAATCACTCCAGGTAACGGCTCAGAACGATGTGGCTGTCCGGGTTGTCCACGCAAAATTAATGCGGGCACCGGATATAATTTCAGTTCACGCAAAATCAAATCTTCAAAAATGGTACGCTGTGGCTCAGGCCCGCTGAGAAGGAAAAGCAATGTATCCTCACGCGCTGACAAATCAAAAGGTGTTGGCTTACTTACAATAATTGAGAAACGCGTCAGAGGCCCGATATAACGGTAATTTTTCTTCGGACGTTTCATGAAAGCCAAATCGCCCGACAAATTTTCTTTGCCCGCGTTGTCCGGAATCCAGACTTCGTCAAACTTCGAATAAAATTTTCTGTGTAGCGCACTTGCTGCAAGCGTAAATAGTCCGGCTTTCACACGGAGCTGATGCGTGATGAAAATATTTTTTGTTTTGTCTGAGCGAAAATTCAGTCGATTATCAGAAATAATAATTTCAGCGCCTGTTTCTTCTGCAATTCGTTCTGCCGATTTTCTTTCCTCTCGTAGAGCTTTTGCAATCCGCGGACCACTCTTCGCCATGTGAACCATGAACTGATCGCTTTTCGGATAGGAAATATCGTAACCGGAACAGCGAATAATTTTCAGATCGGGAAATCTCCGTGACAAAAAATCGTAGGGCCGTCCATCTGCGACAAGAATCACTTCGAAGCCAGCTTCCCTCAGGTAATGTATGATAGGAACACTACGCGTAGCATGACCAAGTCCCCAGTCGAGTGGGGCAACGAGAACGCGTGTCGCCGATAATGTCATGAAACGAAGATAGTTGGTTGGCTAATCAGTTTCGGGCTTATCCAGACTTAACCAGAAACTATTTCAACCATTTAACTAACCAACTATATTTGTACCGTGTCAAGAAAGAAAAAACTCCAGCGTTTCGCAGAAATGAAAACAATGCCCAATGTGGTACAATTTCACTTTGGCAATTTGTCGAATGGATTTCATCCAATGCGTG
>CAZBYM010000438.1:0-3730 GCA_964495745.1 uncultured Chryseobacterium sp.
TACGTTGTTGTTGAAGGCGGGCATGCGTTAAACGTTGCGCCAGCTCCTACTAATGCAGCTCCAATATACCAACCAACTGTTACGGTTGAAGGTCCGCTTGGAGTATATCGTTTTCCATCATTAGCAGCAGTCCAGCCAGGATTCAATGCATTTCTTCCAGCAACCACTACTGCTGCTGTTCCGGCATTATTCATTACACCCTGAATAGCACGATTACCATTCCACGCACAACCTACACGATTCTGAATGAAGTTATCAATAACGTTGGTTGTTTCGTAAATCACCGTTTGAAATGTCAGCGGAGTTCCGCAAGAATACATTGGAACCTGATACCAACTCACAACAAATCTTCTGCATGGTGCAGTACCATAAGTCGCATAACGAATTTGTCCACCTACACCAGGATTCACGTCTTGCCACGGTGACATAATTGCATTGGTCCAACCATATGTTGCCGATGGTGCATTTGTAGCAGGAATTGGCCAAGGACAATATCCACCAGGAGTAGTGATGTTAAAAGAAACGAGTCCATTCGAACCGATCAGACATTGATTGTACGTAACGCCATAAAAACAAAATGGAAATGGAAGATTAATAACAGGGGACCACTGGTCATCCCATAGCGCAACCGCAGTTCCTACGTTGTAAGGATCCGGAGCGTAAGGAATTGTACTGGCCACGTAATTTGTTGGTTGATTGGTTTGCACGTACGTGCCCGTTAATGGCGCACAGTTAGGTGTACAAACACTCACGTCCGGCCCTGCATTTATCGGACAAACTATTGGTCCAGTTGCCTGCGCTGAAAGTGTATTGATATTTGCAGTAGTAAAAATACCAACTGCGAAGAGAAGTACGATTACAGAAAATCTGCAATTCACTCCCGAGGAGAGTAATAGTTTTTTCATGTGCGGAAGACCGAAATGAAACGTGAATAAATGTAATTTGCCACCCACAATTTAGTGAAATACACAACATTAGCAACTAGTATTTCAACTAATGTCAGTAAGAAAGTTGTAGTCGTGCTTTTGTGCGCTTTGGTCGTCGAAAAAGGCACGCTAGTCGAAATGGATGTTAAAAAGAAAGGCAATTACTAGTAAGCAACTGCCTTTCTTCTGCTCAATGAAGCGGTTTTGCGTGGCTAACGAATCAGATTAACGTGACCAATCAAATCGTGACGCTTATCGAGAATGTCGGTGCACTTTACTTTCCAAACGTAAGTATCGATTTGACACAAATCCTGTTCGCCAAGTACACGGCCATCCCATCCTTCGTCGAGATCATCTGTGTAGAAAATCAGATTTCCCCAGCGATCAAAGACCCAGAATTCATATTTGTCCGGATTAATTCCTTCTGTTACCGGGATGAAAACTTCGTTGATACCGTCGTCGTTTGGAGTAAACGTATTTGGAATGTAAATAATAACATCAGGATCAAGACAAATTATTTCTGAAGTTGTATCCACACAACCATCGGCGGAAGTAACTTGAAGTAAGACCTGATAACAATCCGCAATAGTATAAGTGAAAGTTGGATTCTGATCAGTGGACGAAGAGTTATCAATATCACCAAAACTCCAGAGCCACGTTGCAGCATTCGTTGACTGGTCAGTGAATGAAATTATTGGATTGAGAATTGTTGTCGGTTGTGGACTTGCACTGAAAGCAGCGACCGGCATTCCAAAAACCTGAATGTAATTTGCAATAGTGACCGTATGCGTGCAACCATCACCAGTTGTAACTGTTAACGTAACATCATAGTTGCCCGGCGTAGTGTAGCAATGGTTTGGATTTTGTTGAGTTGAAGTTGATTGATCACCAAAATCCCAAAGCCAAGTTGTAATAGCGGCAGGAGCAAGGATAGTACTGATGTCGTCGAAGTTCACACATAGCGGTGCACAACCGGAAGTAACATCAGATGAGAATACCGCAGTTGGCATTTCATTCACTGTTACGAGAACAGAATCTGTAGCTGTACAACCGTTCGCATCTACAACTTGTATCGGATAATAACCTATACCAACGGGAACTATATTCTGAATCGCCCCGATTAATTGTCCCTGCGTCCATGTATATGTGTAACCTGGAGTTCCTCCGGCAGCGACAGCGGTAAGAGTTACAGGACTTCCAACACATACAGCATTAGGAGATGCTGTTGCAACAACACTTAACAGAGGCGGTTCCGAAAGTGTAATAGTTACAGTGGACGTGCATCCGGCAGCATCCGTAACAACTACGCTGTAATTTCCAGCGGCCAAACCATTCGCAATGTCAGTTGCAGAAACGTTCGGAGTCCAGGCGTAAGTGTAAGCAGGCGTACCGCTTGTGGCGTCTACATCAATTGCACCATCAGCCGATTGAAAACATGTCAGGTTTGTTGAAGATGCAAGTGAAGCAAGAACACCATTGATATTATTAACAACAGCGGTAGCAGTGTCTGCACAACCATTCGCATCTGTTACTATTACGGAATATGTATTCGCAGGAATATTATTGTAAGGTGCAGTTGCCGGCCCACTGATCCATTGATATGTTAATGCTCCTGTTCCGCCTGATCCAACAGCATTGGCAGAACCATCAGACTGGTTACAATTCGCGTCAGTAGTAGAGGTGACAATTGTTATCGCTGCAGGTTCAGAAACCAATGCAGTATCGCTCGTGGTACATCCATTGACGTCAGTAACAGTAACTGTGTATTGTCCAGCGCAAATATTATTGCATGAAGGTGTCGTGCAACCCGTGCTCCAAAGGAATGTGTAATTCGGAACTCCTCCTGCAGGAATTGCTACTAGTTGTCCATCACAAATTCCAAAACAAGAAACGTTGAATCCACCGGAGGCAACAGTGAGTACTGGTGGTTCCGTTAACGTAATTGACGAGATGGAAGTACAACCGTTGGCATCTGTAACTGTACAAGAATAAGTTCCAGCACCTATTCCACCTGCTGTTGTTCCTGTTCCACCAGATGGTGACCAGAGATAGGTGTAGCCTCCAGTTCCTCCAGACCCAACTATTGTTGCAGATCCAGTCAACCCACCAAAGCATAAAATGTCTACACCAGAAATTGTTGAAGTCACTTGTGTAGGTCCATTTATTACAACTGTTGTACTGGAGAAACATCCGTTCGCATCAGTAACAGTAACTGTATATGTTCCTACACTTAGGTTTCCTGCGATTGAATCAGCATCGGCATTGCTCCATAAATATGAATATGGTGTAGTTCCTCCAACGGAAGAAGCTGTTGCTGATCCATCAGAAGCTCCGAAACAAGTAACACTATTTGAAGCGATAATTGAAACAGTTGGCGTATTGGCGCTTGGCACGTTTACGACAGCGGCCATAGTGCAGTTATTCGCATCTGTAATCGTGCACGTGTAATTTCCGATTCCAAGTCCGGAAGCAGTTGGGGACGATCCACCTGAAGGAGCCCAGCTGTACAGGTATGGGCCTGTACCACCACTTACACTAACTGAAGCTGATCCATTCAGCGATCCGCAAGTTGCTTGTGTAAATGATGTAGTTGCTGTCATTGCAGTTGGTTGAGTAATTGCTACAGTTACAGTAGTAGTACAATTATTCGCATCCGTTACTGTGCAAGTGTAAGTGGTTGCAGAAAGTCCGGTTGCAGAGATTCCTGTTCCGCCAGTTGGTGCCCAACTGTAAGTATAAGGTCCTGTTCCTCCACCAGGTGTTACAGTCGCAGAACCGGTGGCGGCACCATTACAAAGAACTGG
>CAZBYM010000439.1:0-3721 GCA_964495745.1 uncultured Chryseobacterium sp.
GCATCAGCGAACAACAACGCCAATGTGAAAATTGGTTTCAATTGGACGAACGACAACGACGCTGTTGGAACTGACCCATCGTTTGCGGTTGATGACGTTGTTATCGTTGAAAATTTTCCAACTACAATTGTTCCTGTTGGTTCGAATTCAATTTCTTTCGTTACCACTGAAAACACTGTAACCGTCAATGCAGGATCAAACACATGGGAAATGGTTTCGGTTGTTGATGTAACAGGTCGTGAGATCGCGACAACAATTTCAGGTAATCAGATTTTGTTTGATGAGCCTGCTGGAGTTTACTTCATCACAATTGCTGTGAATGGTGTGAATTCGGTACATAAAGTGTTGTTTGCGAAATAATAATTGCGATTTACCATACTATTACCGCCAGCCTTCGACGGAGCCTGTCCTGACGAATGGAAGGACTCAGTCGAAGGCTGTTCTTTGAGCATAAATCGTACATCGCAAATCGTAAATCGTAAATCTCTACCGTACCTTTGCACAAATGTCTGAATCTCCAAAAACCAACATCCGCTCATTATCGCAGGAAGAATTGAAAAACTTCTTCGTACAACATGGGGAGAAAGCTTTTCGCGCGAAACAAGCCTGGGAATGGCTTTGGGCAAAATCAGCACGCAATTTTGAAGAGATGTCTAATCTCTCGAAAGAAACGCGATTGATGTTATCAGATAATTTCTCTTTGCCAATTGTTACGATCGACAATTTTCAAATCAGCACCGATCGTACAATCAAAAGTGCGTTTCGTTTGCACGATGGCAACATTGTTGAAGGCGTTTTGATTCCCACTGATACACGAATTACAGCATGTATTTCTTCACAAGTTGGTTGCAGTCTGACATGCAAATTCTGTGCAACAGGAAGAATGGATCGTTTGCGAAATCTGGATGCAGAAGAAATGTACGACCAGGTTGTATTGATTCGCGATCAAGCGATGGAGAAATACAATCACACGTTGACGAACATTGTTTACATGGGCATGGGTGAACCATTGCTCAATTACAATAACATGATGCGTTCTGTTGAACGAATTACTTCTCCTGACGGATTGGGAATGTCACCACAACGAATAACAGTTTCCACTGCCGGCATTGCCAAGATGATTCGAAAACTTGGCGATGATGAAGTGAAATTCAATCTTGCCTTATCGTTGCACGCCGCGAATGATACAAAACGAAATCACATCATGCCGATCAACGAACAAAATTCGCTTGACGCATTGGCCGATGCATTGAATCATTTCTACGACAAAACCGGAACACGGGTAACATTCGAATTTATCGTGTTCAAAGATTTCAACGACGGAGTAAAAGACGCGGAAGAATTACTCGCATTCTGCAAACGTGTTACAGCGAAAGTGAATATCATTGAGTACAATCCGATTGACGGTGGAGAATTCGAACAAACACTTCCTGATCGTCTTCATGTTTTCAAATATGTTCTTGAAGAAGGTGGAACGATAGTTAACGTGAGAAGAAGTCGCGGAAAAGATATTGATGCAGCGTGCGGGCAGTTGGCGAATAAGAATAAGGCGGTGAATCAGTAATCAGTTGCCAGTGGTCAGTGGCCAAGATATGATATTGGTCATTTATTGATCAAGATTCCACCTCAACATTATTTCGTGAAATTAGAGGGTTGTATCTTCGCAAAGTCATGCCGACGTTCGATTGAATAACAACACCTAACTCTATCCTGTAATGACAATTTCTGAATTCGAATCAAAATATCTCATGTATGAGAATATGGCTATCTGGGAGATAAAATCTCTTGACCATTTTTTCGAAGATGACGAAACTTTGCAAAAGATATTCGAAGAAGAATACAAATTTCCGTATTCCGAATTTGAAAAACGCAAGGAAACTTTTCCCGACACGCCCATCATGGTTGTCAGCCGCCTGCTTGACTATTTCGGAGACAAATACTTTTTCGTTTTCGAGAACAGTAATGCGCATCACGAAGAATTGAAGCGATTGCAGGACAAGAAGATTATCAACTTTGGAATGGATATCTATGTATTAAATCCAAGCCGTATTTACGTTTTGATGCTCGATAAAACCAAGGACCTCGCGGCGTACGATACGATGTGATTATTGGAAAAGCTTTGGGTTCGTCGCGTTGCAAGGAAATTGTGACTTCTCGACTGCGCTCGAAGTGACAATTTCGTCACAACACAAACCCAATCTTCACACCCGCGCCAAACACCACCCGTGTATCATATGAGTGTCGCAATTCGGCAGTTACACCTTGCCCGCTGATGTGGTCATCATCACGAAATTGAAATCCGAGATTTAAATACCATTCGGTAAAAACAACGGAATACGGATCGGGATCCTGTTCGCCAATTTGTATTCGTACTTCTTTCCATTCGCGTTTTACATCGTATGGAATTGCAACTAATCCATTGTTCACAAAATACTCCATGTTCCAGGAACGATATGAGAAAGACGGTGCAACATAGAATCCAACTATTGCCGTTTCATATCGTGCAGGATAGTATCGCGCTTGTGCACGGAGTGCAAATCCAGTATGAAACGTAACAACATTGCTCTCTTGTCCATCCAAGACGTAACGCACATTGTTCTCGAACATTTCATACAGCATGTCGATGTAAGTCAATCCAAATCCACCTTCAACACTGAAGTGATGTGCTAAACGCCACTCGTAAAAAACAGTAAATTCTCCACGACACAACAAAACAGGATCTATCTTGATTGCTTTCTGCACACTATCCATTCGAATTGGAGTTCCATTGTAAACTACGCGTTTTTTCCCAAGAGGGTCAATCACGTTTACTTTAATGATTTTCTTCTTCGGCTTAGTTGTATCACCGTTCGGCGTACCAACTGTTTGCCCATGCAGCGTTACGCCCACGAAGAAAAAAAGTAAGATGGAAAGCCGGATTAACATTAGGAGCGATTCAGTAGCTTTGTAAAGTTACAAAACTCGCTGTATGTATCGACTCGTGCTTCTCTTACTCTTGTATCCGGCAGTAGTTTCTGCACAACTGGAAATTACCTGGGGAATTCCGCAAAAACAGCAGAGAAAAACGTCAATGACGGACATGATCGGTGCTGACGATTCGTACATCTACACACTTCGCAGAGATTACGCGCTATTTGGCAGCTCCGACCCGATTATTGAGCGCTACAAACAAAGCGATATGGGTCTCGACTACTCAAAACGAATTGTTCATTCTCGTTTTGACGGCACCAATCTGCGTCCTTCTGTTCAATTCTTCATTAATGGAAGTATTCTTGCGTTTGCAACGTACTACGACAGCGATAAAAATATGAATTTTGCTTTCGCAGAAATTCTGGATGCTCAAGCAACAGTAACGCGCTCATGGACTGAGATTGCACGAATACCTGCAGACAAGCGATCCAATCCGGGAAGTTTCTTGTTCCGACTTTCGCAGGATTCTTCCAAGGTCTTGGTAATTTCAAATCCACCGTACGAGCAATATGCAGATGAGAAATTTACTTTGCAATTATTGGACGATAAACTAAACGTACTTTGGAAAAATGACATTCTCCCTCCGTATAAAGACAAGTATTTTTCGTTGAACAATTTCATCGTGAATGATGATGAAACTCCTTCGTGTGCGTCAACTGTCTGCTGCTGTGGTTGTTGAGGCAACCACGCAAATCCCCACGTTGAACCGCTACGATCTGCTTGCCCCTTCTTGATGAGCAGAGAAACCGTC
>CAZBYM010000440.1:0-3714 GCA_964495745.1 uncultured Chryseobacterium sp.
ACAGGGGATTGCTTCGTGCCGCGCAATGACTCGTTTTGCAATGACTCGTTCAACACAAACGCGTTCGCAAGGGCTCGCGGGTCATTGCGACGAAGGAAGCAATCCCGCTGAGCGTTTCAAGAACGTAGAATGTGATTGGGCAAGGTGGTTGCTTCAATCCACATAATGGAAGCAAAACGAGATTGCTTCGTGCCTCGCAATGACTCGTTTCGCCTCAATTCGCAATCCCACTCAAGAGTTACTTTATCTGATCCGATAAATCCTTCCACTCCGGATTCAGTCCCTCAATGAGTTTTAGCTTTCTCCATCTGGGTCCTCCTTTGATCTGCTTCTCTCTCGCGATAGCATCACGCACATCCCAGAATGCTTCGTACCAAACCAGTTTATCGACAGTATATCGGGCAGTAAATGAGTAGGGATTGACTTTCTGTGCATGCTCAATCACGCGTCTCTCCAAATCGTTAGTTACACCAGTGTAAAGAACCGTGTGGCGCTTGTTCGTCATGATGTATACAAAACCTCCTCGCATGGGGTGAAGGTAATTCACGAGTGGCACTCAAGTCGGGAACAATTGTTTGTAAACGGCTAGTGCAATGAGGAACGAGATTGCTTCCTGCGTCGCAATGACTCGTTCCGCAGGAAGCAATCCCGCTCTAATTGTTGGCGGAATGCTAAATACAATCAAGGAATGGGACGGGTTTGCTTCAGGGTGATGGAACGAGATTGCTTCCTGCGTCGCAATGACTCGTTCCACGCAATGACCCTACACTTTTTATGCTTCGCACATGCACAAAAAAAACCTCGAGAAAATCTCCCGAGGCTTTCTGTAATTCAAGAATTTCGTTTATTGATTCACAACTATTCGCGATGTTGTTCGTTTTCCATCCGCAGTAACAACCGTGATTAAATAAACACCAGCAGTTTCAATATTCAACTGCTCTTGCGTGTTTGGCTGAACTTTTTTCGAGATCACCAATCGTCCCATGGAATCGTAAATCAAAACATCGGCAGCTGATGAAGTATTGAGCTGGAGAATGAATTGTCCGTTATTCGGATTCGGCATGATGATAAAATTATTCGAAACAAGTTGCACATAAACGTCAGTGCAAATATCAACGAAGATGGAATCAATCGCACTTCCGACACAGCCGTTTGTATCCGTGTACGAGTATGTGATCAGATTGAATCCGAGACTCGCTGCCATTGGATCGAATTGATTTCCTGTTACTCCAGGACCCGAGAAAGTTCCGCCGGCTGGTGATTCTCCTGTGAGCGTGAATGGAGCCGTTGTAGACTGACAAATTGTATCTGATGGCTCAGTCAAACTTACAACAGGACTTGGATTTACCTGAACGTTGAAATAACAGGTGTCCGTATTTCCGCTTGAATCTGTCGCGACGAAAGCGACTGCGTTAATTCCTACAGGGAAAATCTGACCTGAACTTAATCCCATCGATTGTGTTACAGTTGCATTACAATTATCTGTTGCAGTTGGACTAGCGAATGAAATTGAATCACCTTCGCAAGCTACAATATCAACCATCGAAGTAATCACTGGTGCTTCGGCATCAACAACCATGATATCAAAACTTGCCAGAGTTGAATTTCCATTCACATCTGTTGCCGTGTATGTGACCGTTGTTAAGCCGAGAGGGAAAGCACTTCCTGATGAATCGCTGGCAGTCGTTGTGCTCATACCGCAATTGTCGAGCGCGGTTGGAGTTGCCCATGTTACAATTGCATTGCATTGTCCCGCGTCATTGTTCTGCGTTATATTTGAAGGCATGCTGGAAAATAGTGGCGCTTCGTTATCCTGAACCGTAATTGTGAACGATGTGCTGTCTGAATTTCCAGCATTATCTACAACGATGTAAGTAACCGTTGTTACACCAACACTGAACACATTACCGGAAGATGAAGAACCTGTGAAACTTGCGATTCCGCAATTGTCGCTTGGAGTTGGAGGTGTCCATGTAACAACAGCGCTGCATAGCCCTGCATCATTTGACACGATAGTATTTGATGGAGTACCATTCACAATTGGCAACGTATTATCGTTCACAGTAATTGTAAATGATGAAATGGTAATATTTCCAGCAGCGTCTGTCGCAGTATAAGTTACTGTTGTATTTCCAAGTGAGAAAACAGAACCAGAAGCATAATTGGATGTAAGAATTGTTCCCGGACAATTATCGGAAGTTGTTGGACTCGCCCAGCTGACAACAGCATCACATGTCGCTGGTAAAGTTGACGCTACAATATTCGCAGGTGTTCCATTGATTACAGGAAATTGATTGTCAACTACAGTAACAGTGAATGAAGCTGTACTGGAATTCGCACTTGCATCCGTTACTGTATACGTTACAGTTGTTGAACCAACAGAAAATGAACTTCCCGGCGCATGCGAACTTGTAATGACAGGAGTCGCAGTACAATTATCCGTAGCAGTTGGAGGAGTCCATGTTACAATAGCACTGCAATTACCAGGATCAGTGTTCTGAGTAATGTTCGCAGGCATTCCTGCTAAAACTGGATTTTGGAAATCACCAATCACCACTCGTTTGTAAACTGGAATTGACCAACCACAACACGACTCTTCAACTCTCAAGCGAATCCAGAAAGTTCCCGTGGCAGGAGTCCAATTGGGATTAGAAGTATTGAATGTGGCCACTGGACTTGACGCATCTAATCCATCCGGATAAATCAACCAATCATAATTTATTCCAGTCACGGTAGAACCTAATACAATAGTTGTTCCAGGACACGTTGTATCAGGCACAGATGAAGCAAATCCAGGCAACGCGCGAGCGGTAGTAACACTTGTAAAATTTCTATAGAGTGATCCTGTATTCAAATCGTAATAACCGGTAGCGTTGCAATAAATAATTGCAGTTGCTGAGGCGTTGTTATAACTTGAAGTTGAAGGCGTCAGATTGTTAATGAAAAAAGAACCGACAGGCAATGTCCATGTGCCGCTTGCTTTGGTAAGAATAACTTCTGAGTTGACACAACCTTTTCCATTCGCAGTAATAGTTGGTGTAACAGGAATAGTGACAGAAGGACTTGTGATTATTCCATCAGTACATAATTGACCCGTCATTCCCGCAGCACCAATTCCTCCAGCGCCACCAATTCCGCCTATTCCACCTGCGCCGCCTGCACCACCTTCACCAATCTCTGCAGTACACGTTGTATTACGCAATCCACCTGGACCTCCTGATCCACCTGAACCACCAGTACCACCTGCACCGCCTGCACCAGCCGCTCCGATTTGAATTCTGTTTTGAGAAATCGTCGCTGCAGTATTACTTGATGTGCGATAAATTCCAAATGAAGATCCACCACCAAAACCACCGGTACCACCAGCTCCACCTTGTCCGCCACCTCCACCGCCTGATCCTCCATTGCCCGGACCGTCATCACAAGTGGGACACGATTGACGTCCACCACCGCCACCACCTGCACCACCTTGTCCACCTGCTCCATTATTTCCTAGACTGCCTTGTACGCCGGGAACAAAATATCCTAATACGTGAGTACCTGCTGCACCTGCAACTCCTGCTGCACCGGAAGCACCTGCAATTCCACCGCCACCATTTGTTCCATCACCACCAGGATCACCCTGTGCACCAGCAGTACCTACTGCTGTATTCTGACCAGCAGAAGCAGAGCCGCCGCCATTTGATCCAGCTACTGCAGCATTACCGCCACTAT
>CAZBYM010000441.1:0-3703 GCA_964495745.1 uncultured Chryseobacterium sp.
CAAGCCAACTTCGTCAATTCCTTGAATTCGTATTCCTGCAAGGAATGAAATCTGTTCTTGATTTGTCCAACGAGCTTTCACGATACGGTAGGCGTAGTTCGACATCATCTGTACCGCATTGGGACAATTCACACGGTGAATTTTGATTCCTTCATTGATTGTAATAAAACCAAATACATCGTCTCCGGCGATTGGATTGCAGCAAGGCGAAAGTTTATATTCGATTTTGGTAAGATTGTCACCAATAATCAGTGCATCATCTTTTGCTTTACTTCCGCGGACTTCTTTTACAACCTGTTCGAGTGTTGGTTCTGTGCGAACTTTCTTAGTCGGATTTTCCTTTTCCTTAATCCAAGCCTTGAGATGTTTTACGCTGATAACGTTTTTGGCAACACGGTAGAACAGATCTTGCGCACTTGGAAGTTTTAAAAAGACCTGAAATTCATTGACGTTTTGAACTGTGAATTCAATTTTTGCATGTGAAAATTTCCGCTCAAGAATCTCACGCCCTTCCTCAGCAACTTTGCGCTTCTCCTCTTTAAGTGCATTCTTGATTTTGGATTTCGCGCGTGCTGTAATCACATAGCCAAGCCAATCTTCTTTGGGACTTTGCTTGGATGAAGTGAGAATTTCAACTTGATCTCCGCTCTTTAACTGGTGACTTAACGGCACAAGTTTGTGATTCACTTTTGCACCAATACACTTTTCTCCGATTTTGGTGTGAATTTCAAAAGCAAAATCAAGTGCAGTTGCGCCAGTTGGAAGCGTGCGCATATCTCCTTTTGGAGTGAAAGCATAAATTTCTTCCGCGAAAAGATTTAGTTTGAAATCGTCAATGAAATCTAGTGCGTTATCTTCCGGACTATCGAGAATTTCACGGATTTTTCTCAGCCATTCATCAAGTTGACTTTCCTTTTCTGCTTCTCCATTGTCTTTGTATTTCCAATGTGCCGCATAACCTTTCTCCGCAAGTTCTTCCATCCGTTCAGTACGAATCTGAACTTCTACCCATTTTCCTTCCGGACCCATCACAGTAGTATGTAGTGATTCGTATCCGTTGGTTTTCGGAGTTGAAATCCAATCGCGCAATCGATCAGGATTCGGATGATAAAAATCTGTTACAATGGAATACACTCTCCAGCAATCGGCTTTTTCCTTCTCGAATGGAGTATCGATAATAATGCGAATGGCGAAAATGTCATAAATCTCCTCGAATGGAACTCCTTTTATTTTTACTTTATTGTAAATCGAAAAAATGGATTTAGGTCTGCCGTAAAGACGCGCTTTGAATCCTTGTTCCGTTAGAATTTCTTTGATTGGAAGAATGAACTTGTTGATGAATTTTTTTCGTTCCGGCTCCGTCTCTTTCAACTTGTCTTCGATATCCTGATACTCGGGAGTTTCCGTGTATTTCAAGCCGAGATCTTCCAACTCAGTTTTTATCGCATTCAATCCGAGGCGATGGGCGAGTGGCGCATACAGAAACAAAGTTTCAGATGCGATCTTCAATTGTTTGTCGCGCTTCATCGATTCCAACGTACGCATGTTGTGCAAACGATCTGCGAGCTTGATGAGAATCACGCGTACATCATCTGAAAGTGTGAGCAACATTTTGCGGAAGTTCTCCGCCTGAATCGAATTTGTTTTCTGATCGAATACACTCGCAATTTTCGTAAGCCCGTCAATGATTTTGGCTTCTTTCTCGCCAAACATGCCACGGATATCATCGAGACTTATTTCTGTATCCTCTACTGTATCGTGAAGCAAAGCACAAACTACAGAAGTTGTACCTAAACCAATTTCTTCCGCGCAAATCTGTGCAACAGCAATTGGATGATAAATGTAGGGCTCACCGGTTTTGCGTCGCATATCTTTATGCGCTTCCAGTGCAACATCAAAAGCTTTTCGGATGATTTGCTTGTCGCCCTTCTCTAAACGGCGTTTACAAGCCTTGAGCAGATTCCTGTATCGTTTCAGGATTTCTTTCCGCTCCTCTTCGAGATCAAATTCGGCGACTTTCGTTTTTTCACTCATTTGCGATCTTGCTTCCAGCTCAATTGAAAAGTGAATTTACGAAAAAATTAATCAGCAATTTTGATGCTCATCACCAGGCTTTCAAAAACGGACTGGTATTTCAAAAACTCTCCTTGCTCGCGGTTTTGCGCTGCACAACTTATCACCCATATTGTATCTCCTTTTACGATAATGGCATCGAGAAATCCAACTTTATTGTTTTCCGTGAAATACATTCCATAGCGCCGAAAGGATTTGCAAGAATCTATCATGAGAAACGATTCGTCAATCAGTTCAACGCGTCCTACATTCTGATGAAGCATATTGAGCTGTTCCGCGGCGAGTGATTCTAATGTTTGTCCGGCCTCAATTTTTCCCTTGGCAATATTGAAATTCGGCATCATGAGAATTCCGTCTTCTGTAACTACTTTTTCGTAAGAAATGAGCGAAGCTGTATTTGGAGATTCAATTGGTTTCCAGTTAACAGGAATTTCTGCGCTGATTCCCATTTCTTTGAAAGTGATACGTGATGTTTTGAAATCTTCTACGTCGAGATTGTACTTCATTGATTCGCCTGCAAAATGCTCGGCTTTGGTGATGTTTCCATTTGCATCGTAGTACACCCATGCTCCGGAAGGTTTGTTGTTGAACATAAATCCGCGAGCAGAAATTTTTCCATCTTTACCATACAGAACCGCTGAATCAATTTCTACACCTTGAATATGTGTGATCACCAATTTCCCGCTGTCGGTTTCAAATTCTTGCTTTGAAGAAACAATGGACATTGAATCTGCAACTGAATCTTTAGCGCCTTGATCAGTGTTCTCATTTGAGCACGATGTAAGGAGGAGTACGAAAATCGAAAATTGAAAATAGTTTAAATCCATTTTTTATCTGGCTGGTAAAACAGTTGAAGCGCACGTTCCGAAACCAATTCGAACTCCATTCTTTTCCGAAAATCCACGAATAGAAACAGTATCGCCATCATTGATAAATTTTCTTTCTGAACCATCACTCATTTTCAATGGTTTTGTTCCGCGCCATGTAATTTCCATCATTGACCCAAATGAACCTTCGTCTGGTCCGGAAATAGTTCCTGATGCAAGCATATCTCCAATATTCATGTTACAACCATTCACTGTGTGATGCGCGAGTTGTTGCTCCATCGTCCAATACATGTACTTGTAATTGGAACGGGAGACAACAGTTTCTTTTGCACCATTCGGTTGAATTGTAACTTCAAGATTTATGTCAATGTTTTTCGCTCCGGTATATTCCAGATACGGCAATACTTTCGGTTCTTGCTTGTAGCCTTCAGTACGAAATGGTTCCAATGCGTCGAGAGTAACAATCCATGGAGAAACAACAGAATAAAAATTCTTCGCGAGAAAAGGTCCTAACGGAACATATTCCCATGCTTGAATATCACGTGCCGACCAATCATTAAACAAAACCATTCCGAAAATGTGATCATCGGCTTGTTCTGTTGAAATTGAATCGCCAAGCACTGTTGGTTTCCCAATGATGAAAGCCGTTTCCAATTCGAAGTCCAGCAGTTTTGTTGGACCGAAAGTTGGAATTTCAGCGTCAGCTGGTTTCACTTGTCCTTTCGGACGATGAAAGGAAGTTCCGCTCACACAAATACTCGAAGCGCGCCCGTGATAACCAACAGGAATATGTTTCCAATTCG
>CAZBYM010000442.1:0-3700 GCA_964495745.1 uncultured Chryseobacterium sp.
TGGCGGTCCAAGCATGATTGGCGTTGAATCTACTGTTGTGATGGTGGAAGACAATAAAATTATCGTACTTCGAGTAGGTGGTGTTCCTATCGAAGATCTTCGCGATACAGGCGCTGAAGTTGAATTGCGCATCAACCAATCTTCAAATCCGAAGTCTCCAGGGCAATTGAAGTCGCATTATGCTCCACGAATTCCATTGGTGATTGGAGATATCAACGTACTAACACAAACAAATTCGGATAAAAAATTGGCTGCTTTGGTTTTCTGCGAGAAGAATGTTGCGCCGAACATCGTTCAACAGGAAGTACTTTCTCCTTCTGCAGATTTGAAGGAGGCAGCAAAGAATTTATTCACTGCGTTGCGAGCATTGGATAAATCGAGTGCAGATTTGATTATTGCAGAGTATTTTCCTAATCATGGATTTGGCGTTGCCATTAATGATCGGTTAGAACGCGCTGCTGCAACCTAATGGTCACTACGAGGAACGAAGCAGTCCCCTGTTAATGATGGAGACTGAGTAATGGCAGGAGAGAACTAGTGTGGAATTGATTTTATGCTCAAGAACTTCATCACTCAAACCTAAACTCAACTCTTCTGTTCAATGCAAAATCCGTCGCACTCACGGGCTCCGCACTTCCATATCCTCCATAAGTAATCCTGCTTCGATCAATTCCTGTTGAAACTAAATAATCTGCTACCACTTTCGCTCGCGCACGAGAGAGTTGAAGATTATGCGGTTCACTTCCTGTAGAGTCAGTGTAACCTCGAATATCAACTCTCAGATTTTTCTTCTGCTTTAGTTCTGCAGCTATGGTATGCAATTGCAAGTATGACTCAGGTCTCAAGGTAGATTTGTCTAAGTCGAAATTAATGCCTCTGGCAATAAATGTTTTTCCTGCTTGAATGTGATTTGACAATGAAGTAGGTGTGTACGGAAGTGTCGGATCTTCGTTTGTTAGTTGCACAGAAATATCATCTGCATAGAAGTAGGCATACGGACATGCAACTTTATTACCATCACATTCGGTCACGGTTGTGAGACTATCGCTCAGGAAATTGCCTATGGTCACAAATTTTTCACCGCCGCTCGCAATGAAAACATTCTTTATTTCGATCCAACTCACTGGTGAAGTATGCATATTCCTGGCATCTAACCAAACTTGAGGCTCTACTTTCAACGCTGCAACATTGGCTTTGTCCGAAATGCGATCTTTTGAAAAATATGCCCCAAGGTCATTGATTAGATACGGACATGACGGTCCAGCGCACACTTTCATAGAGAACATGTATTTTTTTCCTGCCAACAATGGAGCTGAAAGTTCGCCTTGCATGTATTCTCGATATTCACGTCCAGGTGTCCATGCGATGAAGCCAACTAACGCAATTCCTGATGCAGGATCATGAGGACCTCCGTACTGCAACATATTTGTTCCACCTGCAATGTTCTTGTAGTAGTAGTCTGAACTTCCATTCGTAGGTTGAGCCCAATGTTTCACTCCGTAAACGTCGAAGTAAGTTGCACCAACAGTGAACGTGATCGATTTACCTACTGTGTTCTCTTCGAATCCTGGATTTCTAACAAGATTCTGAGCGTTGATCAACGTTGTTATTCCAATTGCAACAGTAAAAAAAATGACCTTCTCCATAATATGATTTTCTACATAATGCAGAGAGTGCTGAAAAGTTACTTAAGGAATTACACATACGGTTGTAAGCAAGAAAACATTGTTCGATGTGGCTTGTTTCTTAACACAGATTACACAGATTTCATGGATTGCGAATTGAATAGAATCTGCGTAATCTGTGTTAAGAGGCAAAGTGACACACCGCCCAAAGAACATAAAAACGTACTTTTACACTCGATAATTTTTGCATTTGAACTATTTGTTTTGTTGACACTGGAATTTCTCCGTTTATGAATAAAATACTTGTCGCTAATCGTGGCGAAATAGCTCTCCGGGTAATGCGATCTTGCAAAGAAATGGGCATAAAAACTGTGGCCGTTTTTTCAGAAGCCGATCGCAACGCACCATTTGTAAAATATGCCGACGAAGCCGTTTGCATCGGTCCGCCTCCTTCCAATCAATCGTATTTGAAAGGCGATAAGATTATTGAAGTGGCGAAATCATTGGGTGTTCAGGGCATTCATCCTGGGTACGGATTTCTCTCAGAGAATGCAGAATTCGCGAAAGCTGTTGCTAAAGCAGGAATCACTTTCATCGGACCTTCGCCGGAAGCCATGAATATGATGGGCGACAAACTGTCAGCAAAAGCGGCTGCCAAGAAGTATAAAATTCCAATGGTTCCGGGTTCTGAAGGTGCGATTTCTGATGTTGCGGAAGGAAAGAGAATCGCCAATGAAACCGGATTTCCATTATTGATAAAAGCGAGCGCGGGTGGTGGTGGAAAAGGAATGCGTATCGTCGAGAAAATTGAAGAGTTCGAGGAGCAAATGAAGCTTGCTGTAAGCGAAGCAACTTCTGCTTTTGGTGATGGATCTGTGTTCATTGAGAAATACGTTACAGGTCCACGTCACATTGAGATACAAATCATGGCTGACAATCATGGCAACATATGTTATCTGTTCGAGCGGGAATGTTCAATTCAACGTCGGCATCAAAAAGTGATTGAAGAAGCTCCTTCCAGCGTGTTGACGGAAGAAATCCGCAAGAAAATGGGGAATTGTGCAGTTGATGTTGCCCGGGCATGTAATTATTCAGGGGCCGGAACCGTTGAATTTCTGCTTGATGAAAACAGGAATTTCTATTTCCTCGAGATGAATACGCGGCTTCAAGTTGAACACCCGGTGACGGAGATGATTACTGGAGTTGACCTAGTAAAAGAGCAGATTCGGGTCGCACGAGGAGAAAAACTTTCATTTACTCAGGATTCGCTGAAGATTTACGGGCATTCTATGGAAGTCCGCGTTTACGCAGAAGATCCAACCAATAATTTCTTGCCTGATATTGGCAAACTGGTTACTTATCGTCGTCCACAAGGAACAGGAATTCGTGTAGATGACGGCATGGAAGAGGGTATGGAGATCCCGATCTATTATGATCCAATGATCGCCAAACTAGTTACTTGGGGCAAGGACAGGGAAGAGGCGATTGAACGTATGATTCGGGCCATTGACGAATATCGAATTAGTGGTGTGGAAACCACGCTTTCTTTCTGTCGTTTTGTATTGAAACACAGTGCTTTTAGGTCTGGTGACTTCGATACACACTTTATCAGTAAATATTTCAAACCTGAAATGTTGAAATCGGCTCGAAAAGAGGAAGAGGAGATTGCAGCTTTTGTTGGATCGGGATGGTTTGCTGAGCAGAAGAAACCGGCGAAAACAAGCCAGATTGAGGGTGGGTTTTCGGCTTGGAGGATGAATCGCACTTTGGACTAGTTTAATTTAGGGTGTTAACGCTGAAAAGGATAAGATCCTTTTCAGCGTTAACACCCTTGCGCGCACAACTGTTAACAATTCAGCTTCCAATATTTGTAACAATGTGCCAATACAAGGCGTTATGCTTGTAGATTGGCACATGGTTTGAATCATATTAGTATCATGAAAAACGCTCTTTATCTTCTCTTATTTCCGAAATAAAAAAACTTCTCGATGGGAACATCATCTGACTTATAGTCTCCAAATCTTGGCTTCAATGGCTCCCCTCTTGATGTGTTTGGGGAGGTTGTATTAGGTATA
>CAZBYM010000443.1:0-3696 GCA_964495745.1 uncultured Chryseobacterium sp.
ATGCAATATTTATCCGGCGTTTCATTCCACCCGAATATGTTTTCACTTTGTCATTTCTGCGTTCATACAACCCAAACAATTTCAATGTAGAATCGATTCGTTGCTGAAGGATTGATTTCGAAACTCCATACAAACTTCCCCAGAACAAAAGATTGTCAACCGCTGATAACTCATTGTACAAAGCAAGTTCCTGAGGTACAACACCAATTACCTGCTTGCACTTCAATGAGTTTTTCGTGACATCCATTCCATCGATCTCAACGCTTCCTTCATCCGCTGCCACGAGCATACTCATGATTGAAATCGTTGTGGATTTCCCTGCACCATTCGGGCCCAGCAATCCGTAAAACTCTCCTTTCTTGATGTAGAAAGAAATTCCATTCAACGCGGGAACTGAACCGTATGTTTTTTTGAGATTGGTAACTGTGATCATTACTCTAAAGTGAAATTATGAAGAGCAAGATAATTCAAAAACAACTACCCTTGAACAATCTCTGCTAATTCCAGCCATCTGGAACCTTTTGCTTCGAGCAATTTCTCGATTTCCGAGAATCGCGCAGAAAGTTTTCCCAATTCAGAATGATCAGTTAGCGAAGTAAGTTTATCTGAAATCTCAGCTTTCTCTTTTTCGAGTTGCGGCATTTCCTTTTCCAACTGTTCGAATTCGAATTTTTCTTTGAAGGAAACTTTTCGTTTTGACTTTACAACTTCCGGGTTCACTGTTCGGAGTTCAGAGCTCTCCGTTACAAGCTCACTGTTCTTCGTAGAGCTCACGCTGTGAACTGTGAACTGTGAACCTTTTAACTGTGAACCTTTTTCTCTCCACTGCGAATAATTCCCCGGGAAATCCTGAATCTCTCCTTCACCATGAAAAATGAAAAGGTGATCGACTAATTTATCCATGAAATATCGATCGTGTGAAACAATGATCACACAACCAGGGAAATCCAAAAGAAAATCTTCAAGTATTGCAAGAGTCAGAATATCGAGATCGTTTGTTGGCTCATCGAGAATAAGAAAATTCGGATTCTTCATCAGCAATGTACAGAGATACAATCTCCTTTTCTCACCACCGCTTAATTTCCCCACCTGTGTATACTGCATCTGCGAAGTAAAAAGAAACCGCTCGAGAATCTGACTCGCCGAAACTTTCATTCCATCAGCTGCAGGAAAATATTCTGCAATTTCCTTCATGACCTCGATTACCCGAAGATCGTCCTTCATCTTCATCCCGTTTTGGTTGTAGTAACCAAACACAACAGTTTCACCTGTTTGGATTTTCCCAGAATCATAGGGTTCCAGTCCAAGTAGAATATTCAACAAAGTAGATTTCCCAGAACCGTTCTTTCCAACAATTCCTATTTTCTCTCCTCGCTTGAATGTATAATCGAATCCATCGAGAATTATCTTCTGCATTTCTTTACCTTCCGCATTGATGGACGTAAATTTCTTGCACAAGTGAACAAGCTCAAGGATCTTTCCTCCGAGGCGGGTCATACTCGATTCCAGTTTCAGCGCTTCTTTCTTCTCCGGACCGGCAGCTTTCACTTCTACTTCTTTGAAAGCATCCTTTCGCGCTTTCTGCTTCACGCTACGAGCTCGTGGCATTTTACGAACCCATTCAAGTTCGCGACGGAAAAGATTTTTTGCTTTCGATAGTTCAGAAGCCTGTTGCATTTCACGCTCGGCTTTCCTTTCAATGTAATATGCGAAATCGCCGTCGTAATTGTACAGCTTTCCGTCTTCAAGTTCGATGATGCGATTGCAAATACGATCGAGAAAATAACGGTCGTGTGTCACAAGCAGAAGTGTCATGTCGCGACCCGCTATGTAGGTTTCCAACCACTCGATCATGTCAATGTCGAGATGATTCGTCGGTTCGTCCAACACCAGCAGGTCCGGTTCAGAGACCAGCACTTGTGCAAGTGCGAGACGCTTAATTTGTCCGCCCGAAAGTGTAGAAACTTTATGCGAAAAATGATCGAATCCAAGTTTGCCAAGAATTGTGCGCACACGTTGTTCGAGATCCCATGCCTGCAGCGCATCCATTTTCGAATTCAAATCCATCATGCGATTCTGATTCTTCTCACTCGGATCTTCAGTTAGCGCCTCTGATATTTCCTCAAACTCACGAACGGTTCGAATCAATTCCGAATCGGAAGAAAGTACTGCCTCAAGAATATTCTTATTCGGATCGAATTGCGGATCCTGGTGAAGGAACTCCGTAGTCATATCACGACGCATGGAAACAATTCCTGTATCAGGCGTATCCTTTCCCGAAATTATGCGCAACAAAGAAGATTTTCCTGCACCATTGCGCGCAATCAACGCCACTTTATCACCCTGAGAAAGTCCGAAAGTAATGCCCTCAAATAGGACTTTCAGACCGTACGATTTGGAGATGTTTTCTACTGATAAAATATTCATGGCGCGAAGTTAATCAATGTGCTAATGAGTTAATGTGCTAATTTGATAATGCATTCCTGTAAACAGACGTTTCCATCGTTGAATGATGATTGCACGTCGAAATAGTATGCTTTTACCATCGAGGAAGCTAACACCGTTGCAACCTATTTGCACATTAGCATATTAAGCAATTAGCACATTATTCCTTCTCCTTAAACTCGTAGTTCACTTTCACTTCAAATTCCTTTTGCTGCTCCGGATTTAATAGCATTTTCTCTTCATCTGTTAGAGGAGCCGCAGCCGATTCGCCTTCAGCTTCTTCTTCATCTTCCCAATGTCTTATTGGTTGCGGGCCTTGTTTTCTCAACAAGAATGCAAGAATAATTCCTGAAAACGCGCCGTACAAATGCGCCTCCCACGAAACTTTTGGATCGAAAGGTAGAACTCCCCAAACCATGCTTCCGTAAATGAAAATCAGTAGAAACGAAACCATCGTTAAGCGCGGAATCTTTCGAATGAATCCGCTGAAGAATAGAAAGAATGCAAGTCCATAAACAACGCCGCTTGCTCCCAGATGAAATGCTTCACGAGCAAATAACCAGAGAAGAATGCCGTTTGAAACATAAACCAACCAGAAAACTTTACCAGCGATTTCCTTGTAGTTGGAGAACAATAATAATCCGAGTACAATCAAAGGCAATGAGTTTCCAATCAAGTGAGAAAAATCTCCATGCAACAAGGGTGCTGTGATAATTCCGACCAATCCGGAAATCGAACGCGGATACAATGAATAATCAGAAAACGATGTTTCAAAAAATGCCTGAGTCAGATGAATTAGCCAGAGTATCACCACGAAAGTGAACGGGAATAAATCCTTCAGGAGAATAATGTGTCGTGAGAATCTGGCCATACCGGGTAAAGTCAAAGGTAATGCCATGTAGGAAATAGTGCCGCTTTGTCAGATTTGATGAATAGTAGTGCAGTCATCGTGACGCTTTACGATTAACACAGATTGCGCAGATAATTATGATTCGATCGTTGAATCTGTGTAATCTGTGTTAAAAGGTGGCTTTAATATGCGAATAGCAACGTCAATTGACAATTAATCTCATTTCGTGATCCTGTCGTATCTTTACCTTATGCAGCCACGCTGGGTTTCATCCACTTCTGGTTTTTTGCTGGTGATGTTTTTCTTCAACACCTGCGTGTTTGGAGTATTTCTCTCGGCAAGATTGCATCTTCATCAAATGAATCAATCGAGTCAACTTCATAATACACCCGAAGCTGTTC
>CAZBYM010000444.1:0-3675 GCA_964495745.1 uncultured Chryseobacterium sp.
CCGTTGTCGCAATGGATGCGAATGGATGTACTGCTACTGCTACGGTTCTCATTGTCGAACCTACTCTGCTCAACGTTCAAGCAAGTGCCAACCCAACGGCGGTGTGTGAAGGAACTCCAGTGCAACTCACAGCAAGTGCTGGTGGTGGAACTCCAGCTTACGGTTATGTTTGGAACCCGGGAATGCTTCTGGGAGCAACACCGACAACCACTCCACTTGCAACTACAACGTATACCGTTACTGTAACAGATGCAAATGGTTGCACTGCAACTTCTGCTGTTCTGGTTACTGTTAACTCAATGCCGGTTGCAATAATTGGCGCTGATGTTACTTCAGGATGCGCGCCACTCTGCGTAAACTTCTCGGATCTCTCTACACTTGCTTCCGGAACAATCACAGGTTGGGCTTGGGATTTTGGTGATCAAACAACTTCAACTCAGCAGAATCCTTCGCATTGTTACAATGCAGCTGGAGCTTATACAGTAATTCTTACTGTAACCACTTCCGCTGGTTGTACACAGACAATCACAATGGCAAACTACATCAACGTATTTGCTATGCCGGTTGCCGCGTTCACTGCGGGCCCGCAACCAACTACGATACTCGATCCAGTGATTGACTTCACTGACGCTTCAACAAATGCAGCTAGTTGGTATTGGAGTTTTGGTGATGTTGCCAACTCATCGTCTACTCTGCAGAATCCATCCTTCACGTATCCTGATCCGATTTGTTACCAGGTAATACTGGAAGTTACTTCTGCTGATGGTTGTATTGACACTGCAATGCAAGTTGTTTGCATCGATCCGGATGTATCAATTTATGTTCCGAACACATTTACTCCGGATGACAATGGACTCAACGATGTTTTCCTTCCGTACACAATTGGAATGGATGAGGAAACATTTGAAATGTGGATCTTCGATCGTTGGGGTAACATGATTTACTACACGGATGATATCAACGAAGGATGGGATGGACGTGTTCAAGGAAGTTCAGACATCTGTCAGATTGATACCTATGTTTGGAAAATCAAAGTGAAGGATCTTATTGGAGCGCAGCACAACTTAATTGGTCATGTCAACTTGATCAAATAAAAACAAATTAGTTGTATGGAAAGCACCAGAGAAATCTGGTGCTTTTTTTTTGCCCGGTCCAAAACGGGCGTTTGAAACCTGTGAAAGTATTCAACACTGTAGGGAATCAGCTCGCAAAATTTTGACCTAACCAATTGTTCATCGACACTATTGCTACTTCCATCGACAATAACGTGGCACTCATCGTACAGGCTAATAGCGGAAAACTTTGGTCGCAAATGGTTGATTATCAATCTAATACTTTTGTACATTAGCTGAACTTTTGCTTGACCCTCATTGCTGTATTTTGTTATTTCTACTTAATCAGTTGTGATTTTTTGTCATACTGATATAATCTTTTGATCAGGAAAATAACTTTATGTAGCAGTATAATACAACTTGAAATAATAATGATATGACATCGTACAAAACAAATTTCGTTTTCACAATCACTGCTGGTATTTTCGTATTGTTCCTCTGCAGTTTTGTTTCCTCTGTACAAATCACAGGAAAAACTTTTCGGGTAATAAGTAACGGCAGCGTTACTGAAACAGGCGCGTATGAAACCGCATTTGAAAAGGCCGATATGGAATCGTACCGTTATCAGAATAAGAGATGTATTCTCAAATTTGATACCGGTGTAGAAATTGAAATGTTCTCGGCGCAAGAGTTAATCACTCAGGGTCGTAATATTCAATTAAACAATTACAAAGTGGTTGATCCACCAAATTGGATTCAGCCGACATTCCGATTGAACTTGGACGGATCGTTGACTGCACTTTACACCAAAGCCAATCTAAAACAAAATACCGTTAATCCTAAATAACCTTCTTGGGACGCCCTCATTGAATTGAAATCACCAATATGAAAAATACACTGTTTTCATTTGTTTTGCTTTGTGGATTTTCCGCGGCGATAATTGCGCAACCTGCAAATAATAATTGCAGTGGAGCTCAATCACTCGGTTCTCTGCCTGCTCCGCTGCCTTGTCCAAGTGGCAATGGAGGTCCCGTTTCGGTGACAGGTACAACTGTTGCTGCTACGGCTGCAAATCCTTACACTTCATTACTTGGATGTCAACCTGCCGGCAACCAGGCAGGGCCTGCACTAGACGTTTGGTATTCATTCGTAGCTACGGCAAATATGGTCAACATCAACATGAGCGGTTCGCTGGCCTCGCCTAACGTTGCAATGTGGACGGGTACTTGTCCAAGTTTGGTGGGTTTTGATTGCGCTATTGGAACGGCAGCCGGAAACCTGACAGTTACATTTCAACCTACAACTCCTGGGCAAACATATTATCTGCAAGTGAGCGGCAACAACGCCACAAGTACAGGGACATTCACCCTTACACTTGACAACGACAATGACTGCAATAACTGTTTACAAAATTCGAGTTTGACTGTAAGTCCTTTACCCGTTAATGGAACTTACGCACCGAATACGCCTGTTACTTTTTGTTTGACAATTTCTTCCTATACTCAGGTAAGCGCGAATTGGTTGCATGGTGTAATTCCAACTTTTGGTTGTGGATGGAATACTGCGAGCATTGTGCCAGGAAACCCAAACGAAATTTCCGCAAGTGGGCAATGGGTCTGGCAAAATTCGAATACCAGTTCTGCCACTGGCGCAGTCACGGGAGCGGGATTCTATTACAACTATCTACCGCTTGATGCAACAGCCGGAAATAATTTTGGTGATTACAACCCGCTCAATTTACCATGGACGTTTTGTTGGACGATAACCACAGCCAACTCCTGTGCATGTCCGAATCTGAATGTCACAATCAACACTACGGGCGATGGTGAAACGGGATCGTGGTCCAGTATTGCGTGTCAGGGAGATCCCAATATTCAATTCAGCGCAACTATGTCCTGTTGCGCACCACCAACGATGACACAAACTAACATTTTGTGTTTTGGTGCCTGCACAGGAACTGCAACCGCAACACCAACGGGAACAGCCACTCCTTGGGATTACGTTTGGACAGGACCTTCAGGACCTGTACTCACCCAAAATAATCTTCCGGGTCCTAGTACCGCGACAGGTCTTTGCGCAGGCACGTATACAGTTACTGTTACAGACAATAATGGATGCGTTGGTTCAAATACTGTAACTATTACTCAGCCACCAGCGCTTACTACTACCGGTTCGCAGGTTAATATTTTATGCAACGGTTTGTGTACGGGATCTGCAACAGTAGTTGCTAGTGGTGGAACCGGACCTTACACTTATTTGTGGGCGCCTTCAGGAGGAACTGCTGCTACAACAACCGGTCGTTGTGTAGGAACATACACCGTTACTGTTACTGATGCGAATGGATGTACTACAACTCGAACGTTTTCGATCACACAACCTACGGCGCTTGCTGCAACACAATCGCAAACAAATATTTTATGTAATGGCGCTTGCACAGGATCTGCAGCTGTTGTTGCAAGTGGAGGAACTGGTCCCTACACTTACGCATGGACACCATCAGGAGGAACTGCTGCAACAACAACAGGTCGTTGTGTTGGAACATACACATGCACAATCACAGATGCAAACGGTTGTACAACAACTCGAACATTCAACATTACTCAACCGACTGCTATCACCACAA
>CAZBYM010000445.1:0-3675 GCA_964495745.1 uncultured Chryseobacterium sp.
GGGGGAGGCGGTGGTGGTGGAGGTGGTGGATATTACGGCGGCGGCGGTTCTTGTTTTGCCGGTGGCGGACGAGGAAGCAGTTACACTGAACCTGCAGCAACAGGAGTAATTCACACACAAGGAAATCGGGCAGGAAATGGAATGGTAGTGATTACTTATTCACCGAGCGGCTCAATACCTTCAACACCAACAGGATTTGCAGGACCAACATCACTTTGCGCTGGATCTTCGGCAACATTTTCAATTGGTACAGTTGGTGGAGCAACATCTTATACATGGACTGTGCCGGTTGGATCAACAATTAATTCCGGTCAGGGCACAACTTCTGTGAATGTAACTTTCGGAAGTACATCCGGGAACGTAACTGTAACTGCTGATAACACATGCGGCTCAAGTGCGGCGGCAACTTATTCCGTAACTGTAAACGCCCTTCCTATTGTTGCGCTTGGTAATGACACCACACTTTGCGGAACAGTTTTATTAATTGACGCGGGAAATTCCGGCTCAACTTATTTGTGGAGTAATGCAAGCACAAATCAGACTTTCACTGCAAGTACTTCCGGAACATATTCTGTAGTTGTAACAACAGCTGCCGGTTGCACAGGTTCTGATGGAATTCAAGTAACATTAAACACACCTCCTGTTGTTAGTCTTGGCTTGGATGTAGTTCAATGTGGCGGCTCAGTTTTGCTTGATGCAGGCAACGCCGGTTCAACATTCTTGTGGAGCAATGCGAGTACATCTCAAACGCTGATGGCAACTTCGACCGGAACATATTTTGTGGCTGTTACTGATGGAAACAGTTGCACCACCAATGATACTGTTCAAATTACAATCAACACAATTCCTGTTGTGACTGGCTCTGCAGCAAATGACACAGTTTGTCTGGCAGATGGTTCTGTTGCATTAACAGGAACACCGGTTGGAGGAACATGGAGCGGTCCGGGAGTAACTGGCGCACTATTTGATCCTGCAGCTGCTGGAATTGGAACGCATACTTCGATGTATGTGTATGTTGATTCTGCAACTTGCACTGATTCTGCTTGGGTAACTATCGTGGTTGATGTGTGCACAGGTCTTGCAGGGAATTCACCAATCACTACGGTTAGTGTTTATCCAAATCCAGCTACAGATCAATTGGAGGTGAATGCAAATCAAGCATTGTTTATGTATTCGATAGTTGACTTAAGCGGACGTGAAGTTGCTAGTGGAAGTTGCCTCGGGTTTCAGTTGATAAAGATCAGTGTGAATGAACTTGCTGCCGGAACGTACATACTTCATACCACAACAACAAGCGGTGAATTGATCAAGACGCAATTTGTAAAGAAATAGCAGGGACTGCAGAAATAAATTTTCAAAGGGACATTCAATAGTATTGGATGTCCCTTTGGAAATTTTTTATCCATATCACAGCGTTCTATGGACATTTGACCCTTCTACGTAGTAGTCCTTTGGACCGGGGTCACAAGGAATTGCAAAGATCACCATTCAACACCACTCAGAACATAGCCGTTTGAGTTTTTCAATAGCCTGAATAGATTCCGGGAGCTGCTGGCATAGTATTCTGTAGGTTGTGCAAAATTCTGTTCGTGAACCGGAAATGGAGATAAAAAGGGGATGCAATTTCCGTTGGGTAATCCGTATTGCGTTTTTGTGAAGTAACAATTGGACATGGTTGATCCCACCTGAACACTATCCTGTGTGAGAATCTTGAAACCGTTTTTTTCCCGATCACGGAAACCAGCGACATAATGACCGGTGAACGCGTCAGGATCGCAAATCCGATTGACATCGTTGATGTAAAGCTCATCATCCATCTTTGTTTTTCCCGGCACAAAACCGGCAATGGAATCCAAGTGGTGATTTGCGGACCAAGGAATTGCGCGCAGAACACATTCTCCACATTTTGGTTTGATTGACCCAGCCGCAACATTGAACCAATAACTCTCCACAGAATAATAATGATGAAAACTATCCTGCAGAAAAGCATTCGTTTTCCCAACATCCCACAAACTAATTCGGGCATACGATTCTGCAATAACCGTAAATGTTCCTTCTGTTTGGTACCCCATGCTCTTTATCCGGTAATACGTACACGAATTACGACTAAATGCTCCATCACCCGAGTGCCCTTTACCTGTTGTGGGCATAGACATCCAATATGCGTAATCGCTAATGCTACCCGAGATTGCGCCCGCTTCGTTAAGTTGGACGAGAAATAATCCTGACTTGCGTAAAGAATCGCCCAGCCATGTTCCTCCTATCATAAGCCGATTAGTTTTGACATCCCATAAGTAATTAGAGAAAATGCATGCGGCAGATTCAGCAAAATTGGGCACATCCCAATATTCAGAGTTGCGCATGATGTCGTTGAAGGCCACTACAAGTTTTGTTTTGTAAATCAAAGTTCCGTCATCATCAAAACAATAAATGTATTGCCCACCTTTTCCTATTGAGAAATTTACATATGCGTACACCCTTCCTTGCTGCGAGAGAAATACTTTTGCGTATTCAACTGATGAAGAATCAATGACGTAACGCCACTTCTGCTCGAAAATGGGAATGTTGTTAACGTTTTTCTCCTTATTCATACAAAGCGTTGTAATAACACGGCTATGATCGCGGGATTTTTTTACAGTTTCCGATTTTATCTCCCACTCTGTATTATCATTTCGATAATTGGATAGTGATGAAGTAACGTGCAGCGGTGTAATTTTGATGAGCGTATCAGTTGCTTTATTCTCGATCAGTATGAATGGTACAGAAACATATTGTTCTTCAAGTCTTTTATTCAATCGTACAAATACATGCTTCTTCGCCCTATCATCGCGGAGCAAAAATTCAATATATGAGTCTCCGCAATAAGTAAGTGCAGAATTATTCGCACTGAATCCGGGAATGAGTTTAGTGTAAGTGAATTTCACTCCCAGACCCGGGTCGTAAACATCAACCTGAAACGATTTGTCCTTTGTGGAAATACCCCACACCACAAGATTGCTGTCGACGAGCTGTGCCTGCACGCCGGTTATTCCGGTTCGGGTAATTGCAGATGATGCCGGTTGCAGCAATGAAAAAGATCCAAGTACCGTGAAAATGCCGGTAGCAATAAGACAATAGAATCCGATCTTCAACATGAAACAAGTTAGGAAAAAATCGATTTGGAATTTATGATTACGCCTGCCCGGCAGCAAGGAATTTTTTATTCATATCACTGCGTTCTATGAACGTTTGACTCCCTGCCGTCCGGCAGGCGGGCTCCGGAGTCACAAGCAGCATGGAAAATGGAACCAATTACGAATTACGATTGAGGATGTACGAATGTTACGAGTCTCTCCAAATCGTACATCGTAATTCAAAAATCGCAAATTCCTTTATTGTTCGTGCTTCGACTCTCCACCCATCAACGCATAATTCACGAGGTTCGCTCCCATGCGAAGAGCTTTCGTGCGCGTTTCCTGAGAATCGTGATGCACTTCCGGGCTTTCCCATCCATCTCCAAGATCGCATTCGTAATCGTAGAAGCAAACTACGCGTCCTTCCCAGATCAATCCAAAACCTTTCGGAGAAAGATTTTCGTGTTCGTGAATTTTTGGAAGTCCGTTGGGGAATTCGAAAGCCTGATGATAAATTGGATGTGCAAAAGGAAGTTCGATAAACTCTAACTCAGGAAAAACT
>CAZBYM010000446.1:0-3647 GCA_964495745.1 uncultured Chryseobacterium sp.
CCAAAACAGTAAGTTGTTTTGTGACAGATGACGTCATCACTTCTTCACCGAGAATGTTATAAATGTGTATTTCTGTTTTGTTCAGTTGCACGCTTTCATTAATTGAAATAGTGATAGATTGGCTAAAAGGATTCGGGTAAATTGTAGCCGGTTCAGCTGAAACGATTACATCGTTGGTTTCAAAGCCCAATGTTCCGCAACTCGAAGGAATAGGAGAAGCTACTGCATTGATTGCAGTTGTAGTAATTGCTCCAGTGGTAGTGAGTGCCCGGCCATTAAGAACTACGCCGGTATTGATTGCTCCAAGTGCGCCATTGTTACAAATAATTGTGCCGCAGAAAACGGAATAGTTGTTTATCGTTACAGCACCTTCTACTTTCCAGTAGACATTTTCTGCTTGTGCGCCATTAATTAGTATGACTTTCGAATACGTACTGGTCGTGAGTGCACCGTTGATTTGAATGACGAAGACTGCATTGGCATTACCAAGGGCATTCAAGTAAAGTGTATCTGTAAATGACACAGCTGCATCAAGAAGATAGGTGTGAGGCGTTAGCACCAGATTGTTTCCAAACTGCGCCGGGTACAATAATTCAATATCGTATGCTAACGTGTTAACGTAATTGTAAGCCAGCAACAGATCAGCTGCGCAAGCTGCAGTTGCAGCATCAGGAATTGGATGTATTGTGCCAGTTACAAACAAGGGATTGTAATTAGTAGCTGAACCATTGTTGCTTCCGACGTCACCGGTTACATATGTTATTCCTGAATTAGATACGGCGCCATCGGTAGAGAAAATTGCAAAGCATCCTGCCGCACCCAGTGTTGGTGCTATTGGCCCGTTGAGTACCGGACTGCCACATCCGATCGGGGTGTAGGCAAGAGATCCATCGATTGTAACAGCGCCGGAGGTTGAAAGTGCTCTGCCTTCAAGCGTATCACCGGTGTTCATGATGATGGCAGCGTTGTTGGCAATAATAGTTCCGCGCATTGTAGTGCCGGTTGCCATACTTACAAGTCCTTCCACTTTCCAGAATACATTGCAAGCCATTGCGCCATTCAACAAGTAAAGTTTGCTTGAAGCATTGGTGGAGAATGATCCTTGAATCTGGAATATGAATACAGCATTTGAATTTCCCTGTGCATCGAGATATAGTCCCAGATTCAAAGTCGCAGCAGCTGCAATAGAATAAATGCCAGGAAGAAGTGTATCTCCATTTCCAAGTAAAGATGATGGAAAGTCTGTCGGGATCGCTGCGTTAAGTTGGTTGTAAGCAATCAGCAAATCTGCAGCACATTGTGCGCTTGCGCCATCATTATCATGCATCACACCATTTACATTACCAAAGCCCGTGCTTGAACCTGCATTTGAACCAACATTGCCTGTGACTTGAGATATTCCTGTATGTGATACGGCGCCATTGGAGCTAAACAAAACAAAATTTGCGGCTGTTCCAAGCGTCGGAGCTTGTGCTAAAATCGTGCTTGAGGTAAATAGTAATGCAACAGCTGTAATGCTAAGTACTAGTTTGCGTTTCATTTGAATGAGTTTAGTAGTGTGTAGAGTTCTTTGTTCAAAGATGAGGCACCTTTGAGATTGAGAAATTACAGAACTGTACGAATAACTTACATCATTCACACATTTGAATTCGAAGCTGTGCGAAATCTCTTTTATCTGAGAAGGTTGGGAGCAAAGATCTGAATGGCTATTACGCCACCAGCCAACAAAGCAACACAAAGTCCCATGCCTGCAACAAGATATTTGTAGCGTGCTGCATTCTTATTTGCTTCAATGATTTTGAATTGGTTCTGGAGGGCATAGTTTATTTTCCGAAACTTGGTTTCAGTTTTTACTACGTAGTCTGAAGCTCCGTGTTTAAATGATTGCAAGGCAATTTCGATGTTGTCTTGACTTGTCAACATGACAACGCTGATTTCCGAATCGATCCTTTTTATTGCGTCAAGTATTTTTATACCATTCGCAGCACTCGTATTGTTACTGTCAAGATTGTAATCCAGAATTACAATATTCGGCTTAAAGTCTTTCAAAGTCGACATACAATCCTCGCCTGTTGCATACGAACGGATCGCAAGCTGTTGATTGGAGAATGTAGTTTCTATATCTGACTTTAGTGAAATTCGGAATAGATTGTTGTCTTCCACAATCGAGATGTTGATGGTGTTTTTATTTGCCATGACTAATGTTATTTTGAATTGGTTGTTAACTTGAGTTTATTTATTAGTAGATCGATTTGATCACGCGTTCAACTTTTCCAAAGGCCAACTGGTCTTTGAGCATGTAAGTGCATCCGTAAAGTGAAAGAGCTTTTACAAATACATCGAGTTCTGTTTGTGCGCTGAGTAAAATGATATTTGTATCTGTGCTTGACTGTTTGATTTTCGCAATAATCGCTAGGCCATTGGCAGCGTCATGCGAAGATCTGTTGAGCATCTGATCCATAATTACCACTTTAGGGTTTCGGTGAATTTGTGCCAGACATGTTTCTCCAACTGTAAAAGTTTGAATTTTCATGAGAGGAAATCGGGTTGACAAAAAGGATTTTAACATTTTAGCGTAAAGTATGTTGTCTTCAACAATAAATATGAGCCGGTTCCTTCCTGAGATGACGATAAGAAAGCGTTGAAATGCAAGTGATAGCTTCTCCAATGTGTGCTTAGTCATATTGAAGTCTTTCAGTTTGTACGTCTTCCAAGGCTTGTGCTCCAATGAGCTGAAGCGTGGTGTTCAATTCTTTAATTCTTGTTGCTCCGGTCTGTTCTCCGGAAAGTCTTTCCATTTCCTGGAGTGCAGGAGTGAGTACTGAAATTCCCAGAACAGCGAGTGATGATCTCATTGTGTGGGCGATTGTTTTAATCTGTAAATAGTTAAGTTCAGCAACAGCTATGTTGATTGTAGATAGTTCTGCCGGAACCTGCTGAAGGAAAAGATCAATTATTTCTTTGACAAGCTGTTTGTTACCATTCATCATCTCATTGAGATAATTCATATCGATGACATTGCTGCGAATGGAGTGGTGTGATAAGTTGTTGTGTTGTGGTTCAGTATTTTGCATTGTGTTATGTATTGAGTGTTAATTCGGAAACTTTTTCAAAAAGAAGATTGGCATTGATTGGTTTAGAGATGTAATCATTCATCCAGAGACTAAGGCATATCTCGCGATCACCAGCCATCTCATGAGCTGTCATTGCAATAATTGGAATTTTACTCTTGAGTTCATTCCTGATAATTGTTGCGGTTTCATATCCATTCATGACCGGCATCTCCATGTCCATGAGAATAATGTCAAAATCGTTTTCCTTGAGTTTTTCAAGTGCAACACTTCCATTTTCTGCAACTTGAAGCTGAAGGCTTAGTTCTGAGAAGAGACTCAAAATAAGTTTCACGTTCAGTTGATTGTCTTCAACTAATAGTATCTTAAGCTTATTGAGCTCTTCTACGTTAAACGATTTTGTAGCTGTTTCTGCGGTTGGAAGAATTGCTGCGGAGTGCTTATATGGAATGCAAAATGAAAACACGGAACCAACCTTAAACTCACTTTTAACGGTCAGTTTTCCTCCTTGAAGTTCTACGAGTTGCTTTGCAATGCTAAGCCCCAATCCAGTTCCACCATATTTTCTGGTAGTGT
>CAZBYM010000447.1:0-3629 GCA_964495745.1 uncultured Chryseobacterium sp.
TTATTGATCTTGTCTTCAATCTTCGCCATTGCATCTTCCACAAGAACATCAGCGCGGTAACGTTTCTTAGAATCCTTATTATCAATCAACGGGTCGTTGAATGCATCGACGTGACCAGAAGCTTTCCATGTAGTTGGATGCATGAAAATTGCAGCATCGATACCAACTATATTTTCGTGCATCTGCACCATCGACTTCCACCAATACTCCCGGATATTTTTCTTGAGTTCAACGCCACATTGACCGTAGTCGTAAACAGCGCTTAATCCATTGCCATATATTTCACTGGACTGGAAAATAAATCCATATTCTTTGGAATGCGAAACGATGTTTTTGAACTTCTCTTCGCCAGTGAGTTGCTTTGGTTTTTCGGTTGCTTGTGACATGGCGCAAAGATAGTAAATCAACAAGTAGGGTGATTCGAATTCAACAATGTCTACACCACGACGTCAGACAAAAAGCCACATTGGTGGAAGTAAAAATATTATTCAGCATGAGCCTCTTAATTTACACCGAAATCTTGTTTACATTGGCCTAAGACACTACTGAGCTATGCCAATCGTTGCTTCATTGAAACACCTGCTGCTATTGTTCGCGGTTGTTTGTTCTTTTTTGACAATCAGAGCGCAGAATAACTATAGGTGGCAATTTATGGATCGGGTTATTGATTCAACTAAAGATGAATCAACCAAACTGAGTATGATGGTTTATACCATGATACCCGCTGCCACTGAAGATTCAACTTACATGCGAAAATTGTTTGGGCAGTTTCAGAAAACATTTTTGAAGTCTTATCCGGAAAATGAAGCAACATTGAAAGGCTTGGTAAGCGTTTTGGATATGTACGCGGCAGGAAATATTGAACCTATCCCAAATGTTCTTGATTCGGTTTGCAAACGGCAAAACAGAAGTAATCCGAAGGCGACGTGTTACATTGATTACTTCTGGCTGAACGTTCGAAATATTATTCATGAAGAATATGAACACCCCTTTCTGGACAGTCTATTTCTCGCTTGCGTGCGCAACACAGAAAAGGAGAATCTGCCTTGTCTAACTTCCTTAGCATTTTTCTCTCGTGGCAATCTTATGTCATCGCACGAAAACAAGCCAGACTACGCTGGTGATCACAACGAAAAGTATGAGCTACTTGACAGTGCGGCCCAATACGCACGGCTTGACGGAAATGAGATCTTGCGCATGAAAATTCTTGCCGCACATGGCCGATTTGCAGGGCTCGAGGGCAAGTTCCGAAAATGTCAGGAGTACTGTCTCGAGGCGCTTCGACTTGCCACACATTATAAGGATTCGTCAACGCTTGCGATTACGTATACGATGATCGGCATCGTCAATCTTGAAATGAAAAACTATAAAGAATCTGAACGGTATAGTCTGTTGAATTATGATCTTGCTCTCGGTCTCGGAGATTATCCGCGAATTGCAACTGCATGCGGAAGGTTGATGGAGTTGTACGATGCAATTGGTGATACAGCCAAGGCACTCTTTTATGGGCGGCTTTCTGTAACGAATAGCAAAAAGGCAGGCAACAAATACAGCTCTCCGCTGACACTTGGAAATTACGGTGAGGTATTATTCGATCTGGGTTTTATCGATAGCGCAAAATATTATCAGAAAATTGCACTGGATTTGCGTCTTGAAACCGGGAACAAAGAAGGAGAATTGTATTCGTACACGAGTCTTGCAGAAATTGCATTGTTCGAAAAAGACTATACACTGGCGCTTGATTATTGCAACAAAGCTTGGGCGATCGAAGAGGAAAAGCATTATGAAACGTACAACGCGCGAATTTATCACCATTACTATTCCGCTTATTCAGGATTGAAAAACTGGGAGAAAGCACTACAGTACCTTGAGAAGTATTCGAAAACCAAACGACAGGCCGACAGTTTGAATAATGCGTCGGACATCATGGCTATGCAATCGGAATTTGATGCGCGAATTGTGGAGAACCAATATGACCGCTCCATTATGCTGCAGAAACTTGCCGCCGATTCACAACAAAAAACAGCAGCTCATACGCGCAACTTGCTCATTGGAGGACTAATTATCTTGGTGTTAGTAGCTGGTTTAATTCTTCGCGGGTTCACGCAAAAACGCAAGGCGAATCTCGTTCTCTCTACGAAGAATGAGGAAATTGAAATGCAGAAATCTATCGTGGAGGAAAAACAGAAAGAGATTCTTGATTCAATCACTTACGCCAAACGAATTCAGTACACATTACTTGCACACGAGAATCTTCTGAAAGAAAACCTAGCGGAGCATTTCGTTTTGTTCAAACCAAAAGATATTGTCAGCGGAGATTTCTATTGGGCAACCGCAACGGAATTCAACAACAAGAAACGATTTTATCTGGCTGTTTGTGATTCGACCGGCCACGGAGTTCCCGGAGCGTTTATGAGTTTGTTAAACATTTCTTTTTTGAATGAGGCAATCACTGAAAAGAAAATTTCCGAATGTAACCTTGTGCTGAATCATGTTCGTGAAAGACTCACTAACTCAGTTTCAATTGATGGCGCCCAGGACGGAATGGATGGAACACTTATCTGTTTTGATAAATCGAAACGATCAATAACATATTCCTCAGCTTACAATACCCCGATCATTATTTCGAATGGTAGAGTGCAACAATTACCCGCCGACAAAATGCCAATAGGACGAGGAGTGAAGGAAAGTGAATTTTCGTTGCATACAATCGCATGTGAGCCTGGCGATATGATTTACCTTTTCACCGATGGGTATGCCGATCAGTTTGGTGGGCCGCGAGGAAAAAAATTCAAGTACAAACAACTTCACGAACTTTTACTGGCGAATTGCTCTCTTTCTGCTGAAGAACAGAAAACAGTTCTTGAACGCACCATTGAAGATTGGAGAGGAAATCTGGAGCAGGTAGATGATATTTGTGTCGTTGGAATTCGTATTTCATAATATTACTCCCTTGACAAAATCTGAGCTGGTAGTACTTGTTGATAAAGATGACACTGAGATCGGCGTTGGCGAAAAGATGGAGACACATTTGAATGGCAAACTTCATCGCGCCATTTCCGTTTTCATTTTCAACAGTGCTGGCAAATGGTTGCTTCACAAACGCGCTGCGAACAAATACCATTCTTCAGGATTATGGACCAATGCATGTTGCAGTCACCCAAAACCCGGAGAAGAGAATTCAGTTGCCGCACATCGCCGGCTCAAAGAAGAGATGGGTCTTGAATGCGAATTGAAACATGCATTTCATTTTATCTATCGTGCAGAACTTGACAACAATCTGATCGAGCACGAATTGGATCATGTTTTTATTGGCACGACCGATTCTATTCCTGTTCCTGATGCGGAAGAAGTAAGCGAGTGGCATTATTTCTCAGCAGAGGAGATCGAGGCGGGAATCTATAAATCGCCTCAGGATTTTACCGAATGGTTTAAGATTGTTTTCGATCAAGTGAGAGAAACGAAATGATTGACAAGAATTGAATGTCAGATTGAAATTGACCGGATACAAATTTCGGTTGGCCAGATATTAGTTGTTGAGTAAGTTCTCCCGTATTACTCCTTACCTTCCTGATAGCTTTGTGTTATTGTTCATAATTCATTGCCAAATTTGGAGTCAGTACATTTGT
>CAZBYM010000448.1:0-1924 GCA_964495745.1 uncultured Chryseobacterium sp.
CCGCGCAGTTTGAATTGTGCCATTTATGATTTCCTACTCTTGATCACATCGTAAATGTCCTGAACAGTATTGCACATGCGTAGATCTTCGCCCGTCAATGCAACATCATATTCAGTTTCTGCCAACGCAATCAGAATGAGCGCGTGCATCGAACTCCAGTCCGGAATTTCCCGATAATTCATTTCAGCATGAATTGATCCCGGAGTAATTCCGTCTAGTTCTCGCTCGAGTTTCGACCCAAAAAGTTCAATTGTATCCATGATTGCAAATCAAATGTAATGAATTGGTTCAGAATCGAACGATCGTCGATGACCATGATAAACCAGTCCCAAAGCCAGCCAGAACTACTCGCATTCCCGACTTCAGTTTTCCGCAGTTCTGCGCCTCACGAATGGCAATGGGAATTGTAGATTGAACGGTGTTACCAAAGTTCTCCATGCAATGAAAAAAGCGCTCTTCCGATATTCCAATTTTCTTGCGCAAATGTTCATTCAGAAAGACATTGGGCTGATGAAAAATGAAAAGATCAATTTCATTCAGCGAAAGTTTGGCTCGCTCAAGCAATTCGGTGATCATTCCAGGAACAGTCCGGACTGAAAACAAAAATATCGCGGTTCCATCCATATCGAAGCTTGCATCATTGGTAATATTACCATACGGATCAATCCTGTTTACGAGCGATTGTTCAGAAATTGGATACCGCGCGAATCCATCCTTGATGATAATTTTTTCGTAATTTTTTCCATCAGTTCCATAGACAAATGGCCCTATAGCTGATTCGTTGCTCCGTGTAATCAAAGTTGCAGCAGCACCATCTCCAAACAGAAAACGGTTTGCTTTATCACCGGAATGAATGAATTTTGTCAGAGTTGATGAATTCAAAATCAGAACATTTCTCGCGCCCATGGTTTCGATAATACCTGCGGCGATACCTAAACAATAAACATAACTGCTACATCCATTCACGAGATCCATGGTTCCGCATTGAGAACCGAGATCGAGTTTGCCATGAAGAACACATGATGTTGATGGCGTATAATAGTCGAGATCTGCAGAGTTGTAAATAAGAAAATCGATGGTAGAAGGATCAATTTTCCCCTCATTAAGTAGAGTTGAAGCCGCTGAAAGTGCCAAATCAGCTGAAATCTCGTCCTTATGGGCAATAAAACGCTTTTTCACCCCGGTTTTTTCAATGCTGCTACCTCTTAGTTCAGGAAACTCAGCGAAAAAATCATCGTTGGTGAACGGTGTTCTGGGCAAAGAATAGCGCGTCGAATGAATCTTGCAAGGCATTGCTAAAAGTCTGCGTTTTTGGCTTGAAAACGGCGTTTGATTAGGAACAGTTACTGCCTGCTCCATTGGGCTCCTAATGTAATGCTAAAATCGCAGGATTTCCGCCCAAAATCTGCGGTTTAGACCCCGTAAAGGCCAAAAAATATTTTTGCTGGATGTTGTTTATATCAAAGAATTAGTACCTTTGCCCTCCCCAAAAACCGGACTGGGGTGAATATTTTTTGCAAAAACGTTGAACAAAAATTAATTAATTACTCATGCCTACCATCAACCAACTTGTTCGAAAAGGCCGTTATAAAGCCGACAACAAGAGCAAGTCTGCAGCACTAGACAGCTGTCCGCAGAAACGCGGAATCTGTACTCGTGTTTATACTACAACACCGAAGAAACCGAACTCTGCGCTTCGTAAAGTTGCAAAGGTTCGTCTTACAAATAAAGTTGAGGTGATCGCTTACATCCCTGGAGAAGGACACAATCTTCAGGAACACTCAATCGTGCTTGTGCGCGGTGGTCGTGTGAAAGATCTTCCTGGAGTTCGTTATCACATCGTGCGCGGCGCACTTGACACTGCTGGTGTTGAAGGTCGTAATCAGCGCCGTTCAAAATATGGTACCAAGAAAGCTAAAGCAGG
>CAZBYM010000448.1:1934-3617 GCA_964495745.1 uncultured Chryseobacterium sp.
GCAGGTGCTGCAGCTAAAGGTGCAAAGAAATAATTCATCAAGGTAAAAAGCGAATAAACACTCGAGAGCCATGAGGAAAACAAGAGCGAAAAAACGCCCACTTCTCCCAGATCCAAAATTCAACGATATTCTCGTTACACGTTTCGTGAACAACTTGATGTACGAAGGAAAAAAATCTACAGCGTATGATATTTTTTATGACGCTATGGAAATTGTAACTAAACGCACAGAGCAGGATCCTTTGGAGACTTGGAAAAAAGCATTAATCAATGTTACGCCTAACGTAGAAGTACGTAGCCGTCGTGTTGGTGGAGCAACTTTTCAGATTCCACAGGAAATTCGCAACGAACGTAAAACAGCGTTGGGAATTAAATGGCTTATTAGTTATGCCCGTTCACGTAACGAGAAATCAATGGCTGGTAAATTGGCCGGAGAAATTATCGCAGCGGCGAAAGAAGAAGGTGCAGCTTTCAAAAAGAAAGAAGATACGCACCGCATGGCTGAAGCGAACAAAGCATATTCACATTTCAGACTATAATAGAGTTAACGAGGGGTAATCATGAGCGATCTCAGGTACACAAGAAATATTGGAATTGCAGCACATATCGATGCGGGTAAAACTACCTGCACTGAGCGTATCCTTTATTATGCAGGTGTCAACCACAAAATCGGCGAAGTACACGATGGTGCAGCAACGATGGACTGGATGGTGCAGGAGCAAGAGCGTGGGATAACCATTACTTCGGCAGCTACTACGTGTTTCTGGAAATACAGAGACAATAATTACAAAATGAATATTATCGATACACCTGGCCACGTTGACTTCACTGTTGAAGTTAATCGTTCGCTTCGTGTATTAGATGGTCTGGTGTTCCTTTTCTCTTCTGTTGATGGTGTTGAACCACAATCTGAAACGAACTGGCGTCTGGCTAACAACTATAATGTAACTCGTATCGGTTTCGTCAACAAGATGGACCGTGCTGGTGCCGATTTCCTTGGTGTTGTTAAACAAGTGAAAGAAGTACTCGGAGGAAATCCTGTGCCTCTTCAACTTCCTATTGGCGGTGAAGAACATTTCAAAGGTGTTGTTGATCTGATTAACAACCGTGGAATTGTCTGGAACGATGCTGATCAGGGAATGACCTTCACTGAAGTTCCTATTCCTGATGATATGAAGGCGGATGTTGCAGAGTGGAGAGAGAAACTTCTTGAGTCTGTTTCGGAATTCGACGACAAAATCATGGAGAAATTTTTCGAAGCTCCTGAGTCAATCACTGAAGCGGAAATTCTTACTGCTCTTCGTAAAGCATGTATTGCTAACAAAGTTGTTCCAATGGTTTGCGGTTCCGCATTCAAGAACAAAGGTGTTCAGACAATGCTTGATTACGTTATGGAATTGATGCCTTCTCCAATGGATAAGGAAAGTATCAAAGGAATAAACCCTGATACTGAAGAAGAAGTTTACCGCAAGCCTGATGTGAACGAGCCGTTTGCAGCCCTTGCGTTTAAGATTGCTACTGACCCATTCGTAGGACGACTTGCATATTTCCGCGCCTATTCTGGAAAACTGGATTCCGGTTCTTACGTTCTGAACACACGTTCAGGAAACAAAGAGCGTATCTCTCGTATTTTCCAAATGCATGCGAATAAACAAAACCAGGTTCCGTTTATCGAAGCTGGTGA
>CAZBYM010000449.1:0-3616 GCA_964495745.1 uncultured Chryseobacterium sp.
TTCCGCCACCGTCATATCCTAACTCGTTGGTGATTTGAACCGGATTTGTTCCATCGATATTCATAATCCAAAGGTCAAGATCTCCTCCGCGAGTGGAAGTAAACAAAATTTTATCTCCTTGTGGAGAAACAACTGCTTCTGCATCGTAGCCAGGAGAATTGGTTAACTGTTTTGTAATATTTCCACGGAGATCAGATACGAATATATCATAGCTCGCATAAACAGGCCAGAGATACTTTCCGTTCTGGCGAAGATTGTCGGAAGGAGGACATGACTTTCCTCCCATGTGCGTTGATGCAAATAAAACGTGCTTGTTATCGGGCATGAAAAAAGAACAGGTTGTTCTTCCTTCACCGTTGCTCAGACGAACCGGTCTGTACGTTGAATCTTTCGCTTTGGATATTTCCATGAAATAAATCTGGTCGCAAGAATTACCCCATTTTGAGTAATCAGATTGGAACGTCAACATTTTTCCATTCGGACTCCAATACGCTTCTGCGTTGTTGCCACCGAAAGTAAGTTGTCGAAGATTAATCAAATGTTTCTCCTGAAGACTATCAATTGAAACTTTTGGTTTCTTTCCGGAGCTTAAGGTTACCAGTGAAATCGCAAGAACGAATGGCACAAAATGAATCGTTTTCATAGCAGTAAAATTAGCCATGGAGGTCAGGAAGAATGTCAGAAATATGTCAGGGATCAGCGCTGATTTTTGATGAAATCGCTGATAGAAATCACTTTTTGCGTGTAATCCTCTTGAAACGCATCTGAAGAACGCCCCAGAAAGCTTCTTTGAAAATTTTTGTGCTCATTTTGGAAACACCTTCTACGCGATCGATGAATGTGATAGGAACTTCCCCAAGTTTGAAACCAAGTCGATGTGCTGTGTATTTCATTTCAATTTGAAAAGCATAACCTACGAATCGAATGTTATCGAGATCAATCGTTTCAAGCACGTTTCGTTTGTAACACTTGAAACCTGCCGTTGTGTCTTTCACGTTCATCCACAAAACAATTCTCACATAGAGTGATGCAAAATAAGACATCATCAATCGACCGAGCGGCCAGTTCAAGACTTTTCCGCCTTTCACATAACGCGAACCTACAGCAACATCAATTCCTTTGTTCGCACACGCATCATGCAATCGAATCAAATCATCGGGATTATGAGAAAAGTCGCAATCCATTTCGAAGATGAATCTATAACCTTTGTCGAGCGCCCAACGAAATCCGTGAATGTACGCTGTGCCCAATCCAAGTTTACCTTTTCGTTCCTCCATGAACAATTTGCCAGAGAATTCCTGCATCAACGAGCGAACAATGTCTGCGGTTCCATCAGGCGATCCATCATCAACAATGAGCAGGTGAAAATCGCCAGGCAGCGACATGACTTTCCTGATCATCTTTTCGATGTTCTCTTTTTCATTGAAAGTGGGAACAATTACAAGTTTTTCAGCCACCGGGAGGTGTTATAGAATCAACGAAGATAATCTTGCGAATCAAAACATCCAATTTGCTTTAGGTATTTTGGCATAATATCTGTCACTATAATGCAGTGATCCACGAAAAGATTCACTAACTTCCTGAATGCGATACGCGCTCATCATATTCCTTGCATTTTCGCCTGTTACAGGTTTGTTCTCGCAAACAGACTCAATAAGCAAGGAGCAACCACAGATAGTCGTAGGCGACAGCACGAAGGTTGCCCGAACAGATACGAATAAGTTGCCTTTTGTCGCTTATCTCGATACTGGAATCGCGAGTTGGTATGGACCGAATTGGGAAGGAAGACTCACGGCGAGCGGAGAGCTATTCAGTCCTGATAGTATGACTGCCGCTCATAAGTGGTTACCATTTGGAACGGTTGTTAAGGTGACCAATCTTTCTAACGATTCTGTAGTTTACGTTCGCATTACAGATCGACTTCCCAAAAGTTCGACTCGATCTATTGATTTGACTCCAGTTGCGGCAAAGCGACTTGGATTTTTTTCCAAAGGTTTGCAAAAAGTGAGGATGGAAAGTGTTGGGAAGACTCGTGTTGTAAAGAAGAAACTCTCGCTATCCGGCAGAAAGTAATTCTTATGTGGCAACCATGTCGAGATAAGTGCGTCATATTACACCTCAATTTGTTTTTGGATGTGTCAAGACATGACCACAACTGGATTATCCCGCAGCCTTGTATAAAAATGCAATCGAGTAATCGCTAGTTTCCAGCTGATTGCGTATTGTATTGTGCAACTTGATCTATTCATTCGGGCAACTTTCCGAATTGATTTCGACTTGTAATCAGAATTCCTTTGTATTAAACACAAGGATCATGAAAACAAGATCGACTCTCCTCAAAAATGCAATCTTACTTTTTTTGCTTCTCACAGGAAGCGTTGCAGTTGCAAACAATTACTACTGGGTTGGTGGAACCGGAAACTGGTCGGACTACAACGGCCATTGGGCAACACAAAGCGGCGGACAAATTTTTTACAACCACGCTCCTACTCCAACAGACACTGTAATTTTTGATTCGCTATCGTTTGTGTCTTTTAATGATACTGTTTATGCTGATAGTAAAACATTGTATTGCTACACTATGAAATGGCTTCGGTGCGACAGCATGCCCATTTTCAATTCAACAACAACTGATAAAATCAAATTGAAAATTTACGGTTCGCTGTTGCTGGATTCAACTACGAATTGGGATTTCGGCGGGCAAACAATTTTCTTCGGCACAGATTCCGGAAACACGATTACCACTCTAGGGAAATCAATCCGTCACATCATGTTCAGCGGCGATACCATTGCAACGTGGACGTTACAAGATACACTTCGTTGTTCACGGTTGATTTTCCGCTCTGGAAATTTCTACTCTGGAGGGAATACAATCATCGCAGGCATTTACGAACAAGAATACATTAATCATTCGAGGCAATATCTTGATACGTCAATCATCTATTGTTCAATGTTCAGAAACCACAACAATCCGGTGTTGTTCGATGGCGACAGCGCCACATTTATTGTGAGTGGCGATTCCATGGAAGGTGGAGGCTTGCAATTTGGTACAGTGATACTTCCGGGTGTTACACACGTTACGGGAAGTAATACCATTGAGCGCATCGTGTTCTTTGGCAACAGTATTCTTTATGGGTCAAATACAATTGGTGATTTTTTTGCTGGAGAGCCGGGAATAATTGTCACGTTGGGAAGCGGCACAACACAGACAATTACAGATAGCGTCAATTTCAACGGAGCATGCGTTGGAATGTCGGCACTGGTTTGTAATTCTCTCAATGGTACAGCCACGATTGACTATCAATGTCCAACTCCTTTTCTGGATTACGTATTTCTTGAAAATGTAAATGCTATTGGAAATTCTCCTACCGCGAACAACAGTGTTATCATGAACTCTACAGGATGGAATGCGACCAACGTTGCAATACAAAGAAATCTTTTCTGGGTCGCAGGAAACGGAGCATGGAGCGATACTTCACATTGGTCATTGAGCTCTGGTGGGATCGGAGGAGAATGTTCGCCTACTCCCATTGACAACGTCATGTTTGATGGTTCTTCATTTGCACTGTCAAACGAAATTGTTGACGGAGATCTTGATGTCGAATTTTGCAATGAC
>CAZBYM010000450.1:0-3612 GCA_964495745.1 uncultured Chryseobacterium sp.
CATGAATGCACCTGGAACACCATGGCCGGTACAATCTGCGACTGCAAAGTATTTTCTTCCATCGCGTTGACCTATCCAATAGAAGTCGCCACTGACAATATCACGCGGACGAAAAAATACAAAGTGCTCTTTGAACATTTCTCCAATAAGTTCAGGAGTAGGCAACATGGCTTCCTGAATATTTTTCGCGTAGTGAATGCTGGCTGTAATTTCCTGATTTTTCTCTTCAACCATCTTCTTCTGTTCAGAGATGATTTCATTCGCTTTCTGTTTCTGGCGAAGTCCTCGGAAAATCAAAAAGACCAATCCGCACAAAAGAATTAATCCAATTACAGCGATCGTAAGAATAATTGTCTGTTGCTGGTAGCGTGCTTCCTGAATTGCATCTTTCTTCGCTTGCTCGATTCGCCCTTGTTCTTTCTCTTTGTCAAACTGATGCTGAAGAAAAAGTTCGGTTTGTTTTTTCGTGTTCTCAGCATTATTTAATGAATCGCCAAGTTGTCGCGTAAGTCTGGAATAGCTCAATGCTTTTTCGAAATCTCCTTTTTGTTCGTAGGCTTTACTTAATACTTCAGCAACCTGAACACGCAGACCGGGCGATTTGATTGTTGTCGCCATCACATATGCTTCCTCGCCCTCTTTTATTGCTTCATCCGTCTTTCCTGCAAGTAATAAAGCGTTTGCCAGATGTTTTCTCGTCTCTGCTGTTTCTTTCTGATCTCCCATTTTGTCAGAAATCGAAAGTGACATGCGGAAATAAGCAATGGCATCAATGAAATTATTTTCCTTTTCTTTTAGCACGCCTTTGATTCGATACGCCCATGACTCATGAAAAGGATATGTATTCTCAATTGCCATTTTCAGAGCGTCTTCGGTTGTTTTTCTGGCGAGTGATGTGTCTCCTTTTTGAATGAGAAGTTCAGCCATGGTTAATTCTCCATCACAAGAGCGACTGAAATCTCCAATCTGTTTTGAAAGTGAAATACTCATGTTGAGATATTTCTCCGCATTCACAAAATCTCCTTGCCGTTGATAAATATCTCCCATGCCGGCGTAAATGAACGCTGTATTGTGTTTGTCGTTTTTCTTCTCAGCGATGTCAAGTGCCTGCAAATACATCTCAATCGCTTTTGGATAATTCGAAAGATTAGAATAAGCATCAGCAATTACGCCCATGCTTCCGGCAATAATATTTTCTTCGTTGGCGCGGGTTGCGGCTTCAATTGATTTGGTGTGCCATTGTATAGACGCGTTGAAATCTCCACGCATGTGATAGTTGTTCCCGATGCTGCTATAACAAAATGCTTCCCGATGCACATCTCCTAATTCTTTGGAAAGATCAAGCGCTTTCAAATGACATTCCTTCGCTTTCTCAAATTCACCTGCGAATAAATACGTATCTCCAATAGTGCTCAGGCAAAACGCAATGTTTTTCTTGTCGCCTGCTGCCTCGTAGAGATTGAGCGCTTTTTGCAAATACGTAACAGCTGTATCATTCAGTCCTTGCAATCGATACACATTGCCAATTGCAAGATATGCTTGTGCAACGAGAAGAGAATCCGGAGTTTTTGTTGCAAGCGAATAACTTTGTCGGTAATAAAGTAGTGCTGTATCGTATGAATCGAGATAGTAATAACTCAAACCTTTTTTGTGCAATGCATCTGCCTGTCCGGCGAGATCATTTTTCTTCGAGGCGAGTTCGTAAGCTTTGTTGCTGTACTCGCGAGTTTTCATCGGATCAATGCTTTTGTATTCTAACGCCAGAGAATTGTAGAGCAGTACTTTCTTCGCCTCATTATTTTCTTTGGTGAGAAGTTTTTCCAGAGAATCAATTGCAGGACTTGTCTGCGCTGATAAGCGAATCGCGAATAAAAGAAGAAACAGGAAAATCCGAGCGGGCATCAATCCAAATGTAGTAAATCATTACGGTTCGCTGGTGTCAATCCTCGATACGCTCAATGCATAGGCCATCAGCGGCTACTCGGTGTGACAATGTTGAATCTTGTCAGATCGAGTAGCCGCGATGGCTCGCGAAGCGAATGCGGAGAGCGTACCGAGAGCTGACTAACACAAAGCTTTAATAATATCGTGCTTGGTAATAATATACGTTTGATCCGTCTTGAAATCGCGAACGAGAATGGCAGGATTTTCCGGAGTGATCATTTCTGAAAGCGACTCGAGTGGAGTAGTGATATCAGCAAAAGGAAAAGCAGATTGCATAATCGTTTCTACTTTGTTCACTTTCTTCTCAGGATCGTGAATGATACATTCGAAAACACTCTGCTCGTTCAGTGAACCAACGATGCGGCCATTTTGCGTTACTGGCAATTGAGAAAAATCCTTGTCGCGCATTACGCGAGCTGCTTTCTCGATAGAATCTGTTGTCTCAACGCTGAGTAATTGTCCTTGCTTGTTTGTAGAAACAATATCGCGCGCCATTAATCCTTTGCGATCAAGGAATCCTTTTTCAAGCATCCAATCGTCGTTGAACATTTTCCCAAGATACCGTGTGCCGTGATCGTGAAAAATAATCACCACAACATCGTTTGGTCCGAACATGTGGCTCATCTGAATCAATCCTGCCATAGCAGAACCCGCAGAGTTGCCAGCGAAAATTCCTTCTTCCTTCGTAATACGACGAGTCATTACGGCTGCATCCTTGTCGGTTACTTTTTCGAAATGATCAATGATGTTGAAGTCGACATTCTTTGGAAGAAAATCTTCTCCGATTCCTTCTGTGATGTACGGATAAATTTCATTCTTGTCGAAAATGCCGGTTTCCTTGTACTTCTTGAAAATGGAACCGTATGTGTCGATGCCAAGAATCTTAATGTTTGGATTTTTCTCCTTGAGAAATTTTCCCGTTCCGCAGATTGTTCCGCCTGTTCCAACACCAACTACAAGATGCGTGATCTTTCCTTCGGTCTGATCCCAGATTTCCGGACCTGTTTGTTCGTAATGCGCCTGCGAATTGGAAAGATTGTCGTATTGATTGGGTTTCCAAGAATTCGGAACATCTTTCTCCAAGCGCGATGAAACAGAATAATACGAACGCGGATCTTCCGGATCAACATTCGTAGGACAAACAATTACTTCTGCACCGAAAGCACGCAATGCATCAACTTTCTCTTTCGATTGCTTATCGGTTGTTGTGAAAATACATTTGTAACCTTTCATGATGGCTCCAATGGCAAGACCCATACCTGTGTTTCCTGAAGTTCCTTCAATGATTGTTCCTCCTGGCTTCAAACGTCCGTCTTTCTCGGCATCTTCAATCATCTTGATCGCCATTCGATCTTTAATGGAATTTCCCGGATTGAATGTTTCAACTTTCGCGTACACTTTGGCTTTGATACCTTTCGTGATGCTGTTGATGCGCACAAGCGGAGTATTTCCAATAGTGCCTAGAATGTTGTCGTAAACGTGTTTTGATGGATTCACAAGTGTTAAATTTTGAGGGACAAATTTAGTGTTTTTCGCTCACGATTTGAGGCAAAATAACCACGAAGTCACGGAGACACGAAGTTGGGATTTGAAATCGCCCTTTTCCGTGCCTTCGTGTCCTTTAGTTTGTATCAAGCAATTTACCTTCGCTAATTATAAACCGTTTTC
>CAZBYM010000451.1:0-3612 GCA_964495745.1 uncultured Chryseobacterium sp.
AACATTGAAAACTACTTTAATGCCACATTTATTTCTACTGGAATTCAGGCTGCAACTGGGAATACTGGATGGACCGTTCAATCCTGCAGGTTCTATCAAGCTGCAGTAAGAACTTACACCATTGCGAATACGCATCGCGGTATTCTGATGACTTCCGGGAATAACCACGTTATCGCAGGTAACATTATTGGTTATGCTACCGCGGCTTCAACAGGAACATATAGCATGACCGGAACTATTGCAACACGGTTCACAGGAATTGAATTGGGTGTAGGAACTGCGGGAGCAAGCTCAGTTCAAGGCAACACAATCACCGCAATACAATTGAATACCTCGAGTGGTGCATCGACAACCAACGGAATCCTTTGCGGAATTAATATTACCGGTGGAAATGTCAACGTTGGAAATATTGCTCCTAACATTATTGGTGGTGCAGCAGGAACAAATTTATTAATGGCAATTTCTACTACTGCTGGTGGCATGGCAGTGGGAATTCACTGCTCTTCAACAGGCACGGTTGTGATGCAGAACAACATATTCGGCGGAATTACATCTTCCGGTGTTACAGCCGCGGTATCCGGCGGTGTAACCGGAATTAATATTAGTGGTGTTACAACTTCACTTACGATTACCGGAAATACTATCGGGAATGCTTCTATTGACAATATGCGTGGCGGTACTCTTGGATTGACTACAGGAAGTTCCAGTGTGAGCGGGATCAATCTGGCGGCGGGACCAACGGCAGCTACGGTGACGAACAATCTGATTCAGAATCTTTCATCTTATGGAACGGGATTGTCAGGTTTTGTGCGTGGAATCTGGACAATTGCAGCAATCGGCAACCCTGGAGTTTTCAATATTTCAGGGAATACAATCACTACACTTATCTGCAATGGTTCAAGCACTTCCATTTCCAATGGAAACACCGGAGTAGTTGGAATTAATCTCGCTGGCGGAACAAACGGAATCGTAAATGGGAATTTCATTACGAATCTTGCGAATATCAACACAGGAACTAATGCAAGTTATGTTGCCGGTATTACGATTGGAAACGCTACCAATCCTGCAATTTCCAACAATAGAATCTATGGACTCGCAAATGCCGGAGCATCAGTCAGCGCAACTGCTCCAAGTGCAATTGTAGGTATTGCAGTTCGATCCGGAACAACAGCCGTAAATATTTTCAACAACATGATTTCGATTGGTACAGGACAGACTACCAATACTGCAATTATAGGAATAATGGGAAATCATGGTTCAACTCCAAATCCAATTGATAATATTTATCACAACACGATTAACATTGAAGGAACTGTAACGGGAGGTGCACAGCCAAGCTTTGGAATTGCGCGTACTGATTTCACTTTAACAGCACGCACAGTTACAATGGATATCCGGAACAATATTGTTACGAACACACGCTCCGGAGGTACAGGAGTTCATGGCGCTATTGCGAATAACTACGGTGCGTCATCAACAAGTACAGTTGGATGGGGCGCAAACGCATCTAACTCTAATGTACTGAATGCAGCTGCTGCAAATGTTGGTTGGTGGGCTGGACCACTTACTATAGCACAGTGGCGAACCAATTCTGCATGTGATGCGAGCAGCTTTTCCGGAATCACTGTAACATACGTCAATGCTGCTACGGATCTTCACTTGAATATGGGGCTCACTCCAACGATGATTGAATCCGGAGGTATGATGATTGCAATGGTTCCTTCGGATATTGATAATCAAACACGTCCCGGGCCTGTTGGTTCAATAAATGGTGGAGCGTTTGGACCAGATCTGGGAGCGGATGAGTTTGACGGAGTTTACCTTGATGGACTTGCACCTACAATTACTTATTCGCCATTTGGATTCACATGTGTTACAACAGACCGAACACTATCTGCTACAATTGCAGATTATTCCGGTGTTCCAACTGCCGGTATTCTACAACCTCGTGTGTATTACAGAAAAAATGCAAATCCTTGGGTTTCATCGCAAGGTACTCTCATGTCAGGAACTGCATCGAACGGTACGTGGGATTTCGTTATCTCAAGTGCAGCGATGGGCGGCGTGGTTATCGGCGATATTGTTTCATATTACGTTATTGCGCAGGATGTGGCAACTACACCGAACATCATATCGAATCCGGGAGCCGGGCTTGTTGCTTCTGATGTTAATAATGTAACTACACCTCCAACAAGTCCGAATGCATACGCAATAGGCGGAACATTAAGCGGAACGTATACGGTTGGTGCCACAGGAAATTATACAACCCTGACTGCGGCTGTTAATGCTTACAATGCGTCGTGCTTAAGTGGTGCAGTTGTGTTCAGCCTCATCGATGCAACATATCCATCTGAGACATTTCCGATTACTGTGAATGCAAATCCAAACGCAAGCTCCGTGAATACGTTGACCATTAAACCTGCAGTTGGTGTTTCACCCACGATCACCGGATCGTCTGCAACGGCAATCATTGTGTTAAATGGAGCAGATTATGTTACCATCGACGGAAGTAATGGTTCGGTGGTGAATAGCATTTGCCCTCGCGTTACAGCAAGTCGTGATTTAACTATTTCCAACTCTAACGTATCTACTGCCAGTGCTGTTGTTTCATTCCAAACCAGTGTAACAACTGATGCTGCAACGAACAATACGTTAATGAACACCAATGTTACCGGGAATGGCAGTTTGACAACTGGTGTTGCAATTAACATTAGCGGGACTGCAATTGGTAGTGGAGCAGGAGCCAACATGAATAACAACAATCAGATTGTGAACAATGCGGTTCGCCAGGCTCAGGTTGGAATTTTCTCTGCAGGTTCTGCAACTACAACGCGAAATTCAAATAACGTTTACAGTCTCAACAGTCTGGATTTCATTGGTGCTTCAGCAATGGGACGTGTTGGAATCATGGTCCTTTTTGAAGATTCACCTGATGTTCTTGCGAATACGGTAGGCAACATTACCAATACCGGTGCTTCTGATGTCATGGGAATTACAATTGGAAGTAATGCAGCTTCTAATACTATGACAGCCGGCGCTGATGTAATCAACGCTACAATCTCCGGAAACAATGTTTACGAACTTGTTCAAACGGGAACGTTTTCGTCTGTTGGAATTAATATCGCTGCAGCGCCTTCCGGAACGACTCTCGTTTCAAACAATATTGTGAATCGCGTATTCTGTAACGGAACCGCTGGGGATTTCGCTTGCGGGATTTATTATGGCGGCGGAGTTGGAGCACTTAATGTGTATCACAATACCGTTGTCGTAAATGGAAATGCGTTAACAGGTGCTTCGCAGCCTAACATGGCAATCGGAATTAACGGTACAACTCCAACGGTAGACATCCGCAACAATATTCTCGGATGTGCCGGTTCAAATGGATTCAATGGAAATACGGGAATTGGTCTGGCATATACCAGCACCGCGGGTAATTACGCTAATTTGATCAGCAATTACAACGTAATTTTCGTTAACGGAATTACTTCCGGAGTAGGACGAACCGGTGGACTTGCCGCTGGAATTCAGCGTGTAACTCTTATTGACTGGCAGACAGAAACGGGTCGTGACGCAAATAGCATTAACGTGGCTGCAACTTTTGTTTCCCCTTCC
>CAZBYM010000452.1:0-3603 GCA_964495745.1 uncultured Chryseobacterium sp.
AGTTGAAAAAGCGGCAAAGCGTTTCGGGGAAACTTTTGATGCAGCCATGTATCGAAGCACGAATCCTCGTGTAATGGAATATCAGAAGAAGATCGATGATACACTTGGTCGCTTCAAAACTGCGCTGGAGAATAATGACATGCAGGATTTGAAGCAAATCATTATTGATCTTGAAATTGCATGTCCGATTTCAGGAACACGAAACTGGACGGATGTTCGTCAGTTCAATCTCATGTTTGCAACTCAACTCGGTTCTGTTGCGGAAGAGTCAGACACAATTTACCTGCGACCGGAAACAGCTCAGGGAATTTTCGTGAATTTTCTCAACGTGCAAAAAACCGGACGAATGAAAATTCCGTTCGGCATTGCACAAACAGGAAAAGCATTTAGAAATGAAATCGTAGCGCGACAGTTTATTTTTCGTATGCGCGAATTCGAACAAATGGAAATGCAGTTTTTCGTTCGCCCTGGAACGGAAGACGAATGGTATGAAAAGTGGAAAGCAACTCGAATGAAATGGCACAACACTCTTGGATTTCCGGAAGGGAAATACCGTTTCCATGACCACATCAAACTTGCGCATTACGCGAAGGCTGCGTGTGATATCGAATTTGAGTTTCCATTTGGGTATAAAGAACTCGAAGGCATTCACTCGCGCAGCGATTTCGATTTGAAACAGCACGAACAGTTTTCGGGAAAAAAATTACAATACTTCGATTCGGAATTGAATCAGTCGTACGTGCCATTCGTAATTGAAACTTCCATTGGTCTTGATCGGATGTTTCTTGCAACAATGTCGCAAGCGTACACACAGGAAATTCTGGAAGACGGTTCTGAACGCGTTGTGCTTAATCTTCCGGCATTTCTTGCCCCGATCAAAGCTGCTATTCTTCCATTAGTAAACAAGGATGGTTTGCCAGAGAAAGCTTCCGAAATTGTTGACATGCTCAAGTTTGATCACATCGTAACTTCGGAAGACAAAGACACAATTGGGAAGCGTTATCGTCGTCAGGATGCAATTGGAACTCCGTATTGCATCACGGTTGATCACCAGACACTCGAGGACAATACTGTAACAATTCGCGATCGGGATACAATGAAACAGGAGCGTGTTTCGATTTCTCAACTCGCGACAATTATTGATGAGCGTGTGAGTATGACGAAAGCTTTGAAAAAGCAATCGAACATTTGTTGATTCTATCGCCATCAGGAATTTGAAAATAAGACTCCGGAGGAGTCAAATGTCCATAGAACGAAGTGATATGGATAAAAAAATTCCATGCTGCCGCAGGCCTTTACTGAACTTGTCGAAGGGCGATTTTTGAAAATTGTAAATTGAGAGTTTGGCATTGAACATTTATTCCCTTCCCGCATTTTTAATAAAATGCACAATGTCAAATGCTCAAGGGTCAATGAACAAGGTAAATAAAAAAGGACCGGTTTCCCCTCCGGTCCATTTTCCCATTGCTGGTGTATTGAGCAGAATTAGGTGTGTTGAGCAGCCCTTTTTCTGTTTGCTGCAAACCGCACCGAAGTTGAATTCGGACAAAACCCAATTGGTTGTGACAGCGATACAAATGTATATGGCGACCTCGGCTATACGTAACACAATTCTAGCCCATACTTTGCAGAATTTGACATGATTCGTTGCCAAAGGAGTAAAAACTGATTAATATTGTGTTAATAACAAGTTGATATTGACCCGATGAAAGCTCTTCCATTCAAAATTCCGATTACAGGCGCCGAATCAGTCGTAGTAGAGGAAGATATTCAGCCGCACTTTTATACTTACCTGCATCAACACGAAGAAGTTCAACTCACATGGATATTGAAAGGTGAAGGCACGCTTCTCGCAGGAAACTATACGGGAAATTTTGGGTCCGGAGATATTTATTGGTTCGGGCCGAATCAACCACATGTTTTTCGGTGCGATACAGTTTACTTTCAGAAAAAATCCTGGTTGAAAGCGCAATCGATTTCCGTGTTCTTTAAAGTTGATGATGCGGAAAACAAAGGATTGCTTTCTCTTCCTGAATTTTCCGAGCTGCGCAAATTTTCCATTCGCAGCGCTGGAGGATTTCGCATCGAGCCTGAAAATTATGTTGTGCTGACTGAAGCTTTTCTGAAAGTTCGCGTACAACATGGACTCGCGCGATTGACAGCGTTCATGCAGATGATAGATCAGCTTTTACATCACAGCAAACACATCGCGCTTTCCGATGAACCGATTGGTTCGCAGATGTCAGAAAAAGAAGGATCGCGGATGCATTCGATCTTCGATTATTCACTCAAAAATTTCCACAAGAATATTTCTGTCACTGATGCTGCAAATGTTGTGCACATGACGCCGGAAGCATTCTGTCGCTTCTTCAAAAAGCATACTCGAAAAACCTACGTCACTTTTCTGAACGAAGTTCGTGTAGAGAATGCGTGCAGAAAATTGAAAAGTGGCGACGACAAACTCGTTGCAGAAATCGCGTACGCATGCGGATTTGGAAACGTCTCTCACTTCAATCGCGTTTTCAGGAAAGTGACTGGCAAAACTCCCAAAGCATATCAGTCGGCGCAGCTTGCACGTATGAGGTGATCTCTGCATACCGAACAAATAACAGGCACCGTGTTGGAATAACGCCTACCTTCTACAAAATCATAAACCTATCCAACACACATGAAACAAATGAAATTTACTGTCCTTGCCGGAGTTCTCTGCCTGGTGCTGATGGGATGTCCTTACGAATCTAAAATTCCTTTGGACACAGCGGAAAACTCTAAGCCGGACAAGGCTCTTGTTGGCAAATGGGAAGAGAAAGATTCGGATAGTTACCTATGGACTTGTTCGCTTGACGGTAACCAGTATCGCATCGAAAAGAAAAGCACGGATGGAGAAAGCGAAGAGCCGACAATTTATATCGGATTTCTTTCGGATGTTTCAGGGATCCAGTTTCTGAATGTCTATGAACAGGATTATTCAGAAGACCGCAAGTACATGATCTGGAAACTTGAGAAAAAAGGAGAAGATCGTCTTAAGTTCAAAGCGATGACTGATAACGTTACAGAAGAATTCACAGAGTCCGGAGAATTTAAGGCCTTTGTAAAAAAACATATGGAAACGAGTTTCTTCTACAACAAGGACGACGAAAAAACTTTTTACAAGGAAGATTAGTCATATTTCACTTCTTGCTCATTTGAAGCAGCTCAATTCGAGCTGCTTTTTTGCTGATGAAAATCATGACTGATAACTCCAAAAAACCGGCGGTTTTGCTTGGAAAAATTCAAAAAAATCCAAATTTTTGCAAGACTAAAACATAAAACTTTTCGAAATGAAATCAGTAAAACTTATAGCACTCGCGGGGTGCTTAAGCCTGTTATTCATGGGCTGCCCGTATGAATCGAAAATCGCACTAAGTAGTGCGGAGAATTCCAAACCCGATAAGGCACTTGTTGGGAAATGGGAAGAAAAAGGATCTGATGAATATTCCTGGAAATGCACTCTTGATGGAAATCAATATCGCATTGAAAAGAAAAGCACAGAAGATGGCGAAAGCGAACCAACGATTTACATCGGTTGGCTAACTGATATTGGCGGAGTGCAATTCATGAATT
>CAZBYM010000453.1:0-3603 GCA_964495745.1 uncultured Chryseobacterium sp.
TCGCCGGAGCGCGACCCATACTCGTAGCTCCACTTGACGTCCGCCGAGGTCAGCTCCCGCCCGTTCACGGGAGGCAGGTCGGCGAAGCGGACTCCCTTCTTCAGATAGAACGTGAAGGTCTTTGCGTCCGGCGAGACCTCCCACCGTTCCGCCAGCTCCCCACGCAGCGTCAGCTCATCGTAGGGAATGCCCGGCCCATGTTTGTAGCCCAGCAGGCTGTTGTAGGCGAGGGCCAGGCCGTCGGAGTTGGGATTGGACCTGCCCACGTAGCTGATGTCCCAGTCGAAGGGATCGGCGATGACCCTCGTCTTGAGCACCCCGCCGGTCTTCGGCTGGCCGTCCGCGCCCGTGCCGGGAGCCGGGGCTAGTTGAGCTGGGCCGCACGCCATTACCAAGGCCGCCAAGAGTATCCATGAAAGCTTTAGCATCAACGCCCTCCGTTACCTGAACTCGCGCACACTATAATCGAATCAAAGTAAACGGACTGCTTCCGATATGCGTATCTCCCAAATAAAATCCGAGCAACATCATCGAAAGAAAAACCTGCACCAGGGAAATCACTCCAATCACTGGCCCTTCCCATTCACCACCTCTGCGAAGAATGAATATTCCAAGAATGGCATGCCACGTTAACCACAAAAGTGTACTTCCTTCCTGACCTTCCCACAATGCTGCGAGAATGTAATTCATGTTCAGATCACGTTTCGAATGTTGCCAAACATATTGATACTCGAATCGATGATTGATGAGCATCAACAATAAAGTCATGAAAATCGAGAGGACGGCAATAACATGCGCGCCGTAAATAATTCGTGCGGTTGTTTTCCATTTACCATCAAGATCAGGAGTCTTAACACGGAAATAGGAAGCAACAACTCCAAAAATTGCAGTCACGAATGCGATGATTACACTGAGGTGACCGAACTGTCCCCAGAATGCTTGTTCACCGACGTATTCAATTGTTTCCATTAATTTTTGGTCGGTTGAATATTACTTTTGTACCGGCTCTTTGTGTGTCTGAGCGCCTGCCGGCTGTGTTGGGGAGTCGAAGGCCGAATCAAAGTGCTTGCTGCCCATTATTATACTTCGATGGACATTTCATCAATACATCTTTAGCAACAAAGTCTTTTCCCTGAACAGAACCAATTATTACCAGTTGTTCTGAACGTTCGAAATCGTGAGGCTTACTTTTGTTTAGAATGACATGCATTTCTTCTCCATTCTTATCCAACATGTAGAATGAAAATTTGTTCGGATCAACTTCAGGATCATACTCCATTGGCTTATTTTTCACCAAAGTGCCCGCAACGTGAACTTCTTCATTTGATCCTGATTCTTTGGCGTCACTGAAATTTGAATAACTGCTGGAATTACCTAAGAGCGAAAACATACTGAGTATTGCTATTGCAATAACAATGATTCCTACAATGTGCGTCTTTTTCATTCGACTATTTCTTTATTTCCTTCTCCAGTTTGCTGACTTTTCTGTCGAGCCGCCAAATTGCTATTAATACACCACCTAAAATGATAATCAGCACAGCGAAAACAACATTGAAAGACCCATGACCGTGCAGCGTTTCAAATAATTTATCGTCTGCAGATTGTTGTGCAACCAGTGATGATGTTGACGCAAGCAGAATTGACAGTATACAAATTGCTTTCATGCTTAATTGTTTTCAGTAATTGCAAGAATGTTCGCCATTCGGTTTCTTATTGAATAAATCCAAAAGCCGATCATTACCCAACCTAATACGGCGCAATAAAAAATTGGACGCATCGTACTGTCAAGATCATATTGTCCAAAAGCAGGATTTCCGCCATTCCCGGGATGTAAAGAATCAGTTCCTTGTAATCGTGGTAATATACCAATCAGTGCAATCATCATTACGTATGCAAAGATACTGTAGATGGCTCCAATGCGTGCCCGTTTTTGCTGATCTTCCATTGAATTTCGCAGAACCAGATATGCGAGATACGCTAACATCGTTATTGCCGTTCCATTCAACTTGACATCATCTACCCACCACGCTCCCCATGTTACCCGCGCCCATAATGATCCGGTAATCAATCCTAACATTCCAAATAAAAGACCGGTTCTGATTGCCTGATCGGCCATACGATCATATTTCGGATCAAATTTTCTGAGATGCCTGAAGTTATTGAATACTGCCCATGTCAGCAGTGCAATCATCGTAAACCACATGGGTACATGGAAGAATAAATTCCTGATGGATTCATACAAGATGTATCGGAATGGAAACTCTGTTGCAGTGCGATTGAAATTAACATTGGGGGAACACGATTGAACAATTCCGGCAATTGCAGTATCAGATGTGTAGATTGCTTCCGGTTTGAACATCAGTCCATCTACTTCAGAAAAAATAGCCAGTCCGAAATACGGATCCTTTGCAGGAGCTACGGGAGGAAATTCGGCAATAACATGCTGATCGTCCACCACACTAATATTCGAAGCGCAGGTCTTGATTTTTCTTGTTGTATCATTCACTAACCATATTTGAAGATTGGAACCTGGTGCAGTGAAGTGAGTATTGTAACCGGAAATTGATATTTTGAACGGAGCTTCAGAAGTGGAATTATGATCGGAAACCGAAGTGATAATTCCAGGTTTAAGAGGAATCTGAAGTCCAAAAACAAAGGAGAAAATCAGCAATGCAGCCCCCACGATTTTCCACCAATTCTGCTTCATAACTGATTGTAATTTGAACGCACAAATGTAAGCACTTTGTAAGCAATTGTTTCATTTCCTGCGTCAATCAAACAAGGAGATTCAGCTAAATTTTACCTAAAAACCTTCATGAACCCTCAATTTGTATCTTTAGCAAACCTTCCGATTATTTGACGAATAATTGTTCTGCCTATCGGAACTTAATGAAATATCGTACTGGCACTCAGAATTCAAATAATTCTGAACTTCTTATGAAAACCACGTTGTTTCGACTCATTTGCATCGCGATTCTCATCGAGGGTTCAATTTTCATTTATAACACGTTTCAGGAGAAAAAATATACTCCGCGGCAATACGAAGGAACATTGATCGGGATGACTTGTGGTGATACACGATCATACAACGAGCCTATCGATACGTGGCTCGCTACAGGACAGTACAAAGCTCATTCTATTCAAGGAGGCTTTTCAAAAAATGGGCGAGCTCCGCATTACGGCTTATTCTATGCGTTCTTCAGAATGTTCGGAGATACGGCCACCGCATTTGATCTGCTTGCCGCCTTTCAACTTGGGATGAGATTATTGAGTAGCATTCTCTTGTTTTATCTCGCTGAGAGAATCACAAAGAATACTCGCATCGCCTGGATTTCATTCCTTGTTTACTGTTCACTTAGCTGGGTGAGTTTGTATACACCACGAATCATCACAGAGAGTTTATCACTTTCATTTCTGATCATTGGAGTTTATTTTCTGATTCATTGGTTGGAAACTCGCAGAAACTTTCATTTCGTTCTATCGGCCTTCATTCTGGGCTATGTGGGTTGTATGCGCCCGTTTTTATTGCCCGCGATAGCTGCGTTTGCATTCATGAATATTTACCGAGATCAGGTGAAAGCAACGCTCAGAAAAAAAGTCCTT
>CAZBYM010000454.1:0-3586 GCA_964495745.1 uncultured Chryseobacterium sp.
TTGTTGCACGGGCAATTGTTCCGGAGTGTAAATCTCATGAAGTTCTCTATCTCCAAAATTCGTTTTCTTGTAAATCGTACTCGCGAAATAATGGGATGAAAATATCGATTCTATATCATCCGGATAAAAAGTCCAGTTCCGATGTTGATATTTAATTCTGGATAACGATTGACGGATTGCAGGGTAATAATACCAGCCAAGTTCAATTGTATCTTCGATCGCTTCACCCTGCATCACAGGGCAAATGCCAATGATCTGCTTTATGCCCGTTTGATGAATCTTGTCGTAATACCAATCTTCTTTGATTTTGTAGCCTAGAACAATTCTTCGGCTATCGCACTGCATCATATTCCCAACAAACTCAACATACGTTAATGGAATTCTAAATTCATCGTCTCGAGCAATATTTGGTCCGCGATTCCAATCGGCAAAATTCACTAATGAATCAATCACTTCGCTTAAGAAAAAGATTGGATTGTTTTCATCGTATGGAACATATCGCCAGAATCTGGCGGACATAATAACGGAATCCTGATTCACTCCATCATAAATTGTGCTACCATCTTTAGAATGAATGAGCACCGCCGATGAATCTTTGAATCCGGATATCGGAAAACTCAGTTTCCAGGAAACGCCGTCAGAATAAGTTCGTGTCATTACAAGTTTCCCCGTCGAATCCCAAAGGTTCCACTCTCCTGCCCTGTTATTATGCTTGACGCTTCCTTCCGCCTTCTTCTTCCCATTTTGCCAGAAGCTGGTGTAACGTCCATTGAACATGTTGTATTCCATTCCATATTCAACGTGAATCTCGTCATCAACGAACGCGTACCGAGTTACTTCACTTGACGTGAATGATAAAAGTGCAACTGTGGCAATGAATAGAAAAACATTTCTCATAGTGGAAGACAATTGCGTAATACGCCTAATTATCTTCCAGTAGAAAATCAACAAAGATGTATGGATTGGTTTCGAAGTCGGGCTCGGGGCTGAAGGCGTCGAAATTTCCAATTGCATATTTGTATTTCCCGATTATCCATGGGCAATAGAACGTGGGCGTATCTACACCTAATCCGCAAGGAGTATTGCCAAATTTTTCAATTGAACCATCTTGTATTAAGCCTTCATTTTTTTCGGTTTTATTAATCAACAGGCGCACATGAGATATCTGCTTATTCTCATCAAAAGACACTTCAATGGTCGTAACTGAGGCACCCATATATGTGAAAAACTTGACCTGATTCTTCTTGACTAACCATGTGTTTTTCGGGCCCCAGTTTTCTTCAGTTAGTACTGTATCACCGGACTCTTTCGCCATTACCAACGTTGCATGACTATACACAGCTTTTGGGTCCAAAAACTTTTTTACAGCATCGAACTTCGCTCCAATCACAATTTCATGAATCCCGGTAAACCCTGCCGGAACCGTTTCTGTTTGTGCTGACAATCCAAGACTAACAGCAATTACTAATGCAATCGAGACAATTGTTTTCATCTGAAAATGACTGAGGTTATAAAAAGTGGCCAAATAATTGGTTACAATATTGCTAATATATGCGAAATACTGTAATCCAAGAGCCAAATTCCGGTCTATTGTCTGCGGTCTTTTATTAACTTTAGCCTTTGATGAATTTCGCCAACCCAAACTTCCTCTTTGCTCTCGCAGCACTGGCGATTCCAATAATCATTCACCTCTTCAACTTCAGGAAATTTCGTCGTGTAATGTTCACGAACGTGAGATTTCTACGCGAGGTAAGTCACGATACAAAAGCGCGAAACAAACTCAAGAATTTACTCATTCTCGCTTGTCGCTTGCTCGCTCTATTTTTTCTGGTGATGGCTTTCGCTCAACCTTTCATCCCGCAAGACAACGCAACTGTCAAAAAAGGTGAGAAAATCGTGAGCATCTGGGTCGACAATTCATTCAGTATGGATGCGGTAGGAGCCAATGGATCATTGTTAGATGAAGTAAAAAAAGATGCCCGCGAAATTGTGGCTGCTTACAATGCTACCGATCGTTTTCAATTGCTTACGAACGATTTTGAAGGTCGTCATCAACGTTTGCTAAGCAGAGAAGAGTTTCTTGAATTGCTGGAAGAAGTAAAACCGTCTCCTGCAGTTCGTAATGTTTCGGAAGTTGTGCGTCGTCAGCAAGATCTCCTTAATACTACTCCTGAAATTGCTCAGGAAAACAAACAGGCTTTCCTTCTCTCCGACTTCCAGCAAACTATTTCAGATTACGGACGAATTGATGTTGACACTTCAATTCAGTTTCGTGAGATTATTGCTTCTGCGCAAAACAAAAATAATCTCTACATCGATTCTGTTTGGTTCGAAAGTCCGGTGCGGAAAATAAATTCTCCTGAAGCCATGCACGTTCGTATTCGCAGCCGGTCGGAAGTAGATATGGAAAATGTTCCAATGCGATTATATATCAATGGACAAGCTAAAACTCCGGCGAGCTTTAGTGTTTCTGCGAACGGAACAACTGACACCATATTGTATTTCACAGTCCGCGAACCCGGTTTACAGCAGGGCATGATTGAAATCAACGATTATCCTGTTACGTTCGACGATCAATTTTATTTTTCATTTACTGTTCTGAAAAACATTCCTGTACTCGCGATTGAACCTGCCGAGTCAATGACTCCGGTATTTACAGAAGCACATTATCTCAAAACTCTTTTTGCAACAGATTCAGCCTTCGTATTCACAGAAACTGATGAAGGGAAAATCGATTACAATTCATTCGCGAACTACCGTTTCATTATCGTCAATAGTTTGAAAAGTATTTCTTCAGGTCTTGCCAATGAACTCAGAAAGTTTGTAGACAATGGTGGAAGCATCATGTTGTTTCCAGGAAAGAATGCGGACGTTGCTTCTTACAATGCCTTATTGAATCCACTTGGGCTTTCTGGTTATGGAACAATTGACACTGTTCAACAACCTGTGGATCATCTTAATTTTCAACACCCCTTGTATCAAGGTGTATTCGAACGCACGACTGGGAACATGGATTTGCCTTTAGCCGGCGACCATTATCGGATTCTCTCTTCAAGTCGTTCGCGCGAAGAAGAACTCATGCGCATGAGAAACGGAGACATGTTCCTTGCTAGCTATCGTACTGGAAAAGGTAATGTCTACCTCTCTGCTGTTGGACTGTATGGTGAATTTGGAAATCTTCCGAGGCACGCACTCTTCGTTCCAACATTGTACCAGGCAGCATTATTTTCTCAGCCACAAAATGAATTATTCTATACGATAAGCGACAATAAGCCAGTCGATCTTGGAAATGTTGGAGCGATCGGTGAAAATCCATTTCATCTTACTGACGAAGCGAAGAAATATGATGTTATTCCTTCACACACTGTTCAGGATGGAAAAACAATTCTTGACGTGCAACGCATCGTTGTTGATCCGGGAAATTATCTTGTAAATCTGGACAACAAAATGCTTACAGGAATTTCCTTCAACTACGATCGAACAGAATCAGACATGCGCGTTTTTGGGAAAGATGAAATCATTGCGCAACATGAAGCGGCAGGACTGAAAAATTTCTCAGTACTTGATAAAGGTCCACAAGGGCTAA
>CAZBYM010000455.1:0-3562 GCA_964495745.1 uncultured Chryseobacterium sp.
CCCAATCGTTCACTGAGAAGGCACGACGAAACTCTTTGGGGGAGAAAAGCCGGACACCCTTTGGGGGTGAATCTCCTCGCTCTCCATCCAAATTCGGTCCATTCCCTTCTACTCCCAAGATCAAACAACAAAAAGAGCCGCTTCGTTTCCAAAGCGGCTCTCGATATTATTTCTCAAATCACTATCTCGTAACGATCACGCGCTGACTCGAGCGCTGACCATCCGTGGTAATTACAGTAATCATGTACATCCCGGAAATTTCGAGATTGATTTGCGTCTGAATATTCGGTTGAACTTTCTGTGTGCTGATCAACTTGCCTTGTGCATCGTAAATCATCACATTAGCAGCCGAGCTTGTTTGTAGAATGAATGTTCCATCATTCGGGTTAGGGAAAACTGTGAACTGTGAACCTGCAACGGTGAACCGAACATCAGTACAAACATCAACGTAAATCGAATCGCTTGTGTTAGCTGTACAACCAAGACTATCCGTGTAAGAGTAACTGATCGTGTGCGTTCCAACTCCCGCCGTTGCAGGATCAAACATTCCTGCACTTACTCCCGGACCGGAGAAAGTTCCGCCTGATGGTGATTCTCCAGTGAGCATAAACATTCCGTCAGTTGAACAAACTGTATCAGTTGCAATGGCGAGAATAGCTACCAACACGGCAGATTCTGTGATGACAACAGTTCCACTATCGCTGCATCCATTTGCATCTGTCAACATACCGACATACGTTCCAGCTGGTAATCCACTCAAATCTTCAGTTGTATAGGCGCCACTGTTCCAATCGAAAGTATAAGGGCTTGTTCCTCCGGAAACGGTAAGATCAATCGACCCTGTAGAATCACCATTACAAGCGACATTGGTTTGCGTAACTGATACAGCAATTTGTGAAGGTTCTGTTATTATAGCAGTCGCTGTTACAGTACAACCATTCGTGCAAGTGACGGTACCTACGTAAGTTCCTGCAGATAAGCCTAAGGTGGTAGCTGTTGGATCACCATTCGACCACAAGTACGTGTAAGGAGATGTTCCTCCGGAAGCAGTAAGCGTTGCACTTCCATCATTGCTGCCAAAGCAAGAGATATTTGTCAGCGAAGTGCTCGCTGTAAGCACAGCAGGTTCTGTGATTGTTGCTGACGTTGTTGTTACGCATCCATTTGCACAGGTAACAGTACACGTATAAACTCCAGCCGAAAGTCCGGATATTCCAGAAGTAGTTGCTCCATTCGACCATACATACGTGTATGGAGATGTTCCACCTGTTACATTCGAACTTGCCGAACCATCTGCGCTACCGAAGCAAGTAATGTTGGAAGAAGTTGTGGAAGCAGCAAGAACTGCTGGTTCTGTAATTGTTACAGTAACTGTAGTAACTCCGCCACATAGATTTGTAATAGTGCAAGTGTACGTTCCCGCCACAAGTCCAGTTGCAGTTGCACCAGTTCCTCCGCTTGGTGCCCATGCGTAGTAGTAAGGAGAAACTCCAGTCGCACTAACTGTTGCAGAGCCGTTTGCACCACCGAAGCATGTTACGTTACCTTGTGAAGACAATGTTCCGTTGATTCCATTGACAAACACACCGCAAGTAGTTCCGGTAGCAACACCACCTGGAGCAATCCAGTTGGAAGTTGCTCCTGTTAACGCACAATTTGTTACTGTCAAATTCGAAGCGCTTACACTATAATCAACAAGTGACGTGACTCCAGCATTTACACCGCCGGCAACGCCATGATTGAAGTGAAAATTCCGCAGCAGTCCTGAGCCTGTTGTGGGAATCTCACAACTCATGTTATTCTGAATTTCACTCTGGCACAATTCGCGATTCCAGATTCTGAATTCATCAATTGAACCATCGGTTCGGCTATGTCCACCAAACTGACCAACCATGAAACTTGTATTTCCTGTGAAGTCTGCAGTGGCAATATCTGTTCCGATCTGAACTCCATCACGATAAACAGTCCTTCTGTTCGTTGTTGTGTTATACGTGAGCGCGTAATGGTGCCACAACAAATCCTGATATTGTCCGGAACCCTGGTTGATCACAAGATCATTGCCCCAAAATCCAAATGAAAGACCTCCATTGTTGAACATGTACATGAATATTGCGCCGTTGTTAATACCGTCTGTACCTATCAGGAACATACCTTCAGTGGTTGAAGCCGTTCTTCGTTTTGCCCAGAACTCAATTGTAAAATCTGTATTCTGCATGTTTGGCGCCGCTCCTAATGCCACATCATCCACTCCATCGAAATCCAATGCTTCTCCTGCAACAGTTAGAACAGTTATTTGTACAAGACCGTTTCCGGTTCTGAAACCCGCAACATTGTTCTGGTTAGTTCCGATATTATACGAACCACCACCGCCACCACCACCGAAGTAAGTCGAAGGATAGTTGCCATCTGTTCCACCACCAGAATAACCGCCGCCACCGCCGCCGTTACCTCCGTTATACCAACCGCAACCTCCGCCACCGTATCCACCGTGATTATTATTCTGACCTGTTCCGCCAGCACCACCATTAATATATGCTCTTCCTCTTCCGTTCATGTTTGCAGCATATCCTCCGTCAGTATTAAATCCTCCACCGCCACATCCAGAACCAACATTCGCACCACCACCATTACCTGGAGTTCCACCAGCAACCAATCCATTCGCACTTGCAGTACCTGATGTACTGGTTGTTCCATCAACTCCATTTCTCAAACCTGTACAAATTTGAATGTTGTTTGTAGCTCCACCGCCGCCACCTGCAATCACCAACGGAACATTTCCAGTTCTTACTGTGAAAGATCCGCCACCGCCACCACCATCTTCACCTTGAGTTTGTCCTTGGCCACCAACGAGAACCGTAATTACTTCTCCAGGAGTAACTGTTACGTCTCCAACCATGCGCGCGCCAAGACCACCTGTAGCCGCGCAAGCAATTGTTATTGATCCGCCTTGCGCACCTTGTGCATCAATACGAATCAGTGTTACACCCGCTGGAACCGTGTACGTCTGAAGTGCTCCGGTGTAATTGAATACTGTGGTTTGTCCGTAAGAATTCAGTGCTGCAAAACAAATTGCTGCTGCTGCAACTATTCTTGCTGTGGAAACAAAAGAATTGAATTTTGTAAGTAATGATTTCATCATTCGTGAATTTTGGTTTTGTTAAGAGTTTCAATTTCGTAATTCGCTTCGCAAGGTAGGCCATTTGGGTGAATTGTAAACAGGAAGAAATCCGAAAAAACCATCAGTTCTTTCGGATTTCATTGTATAAATTCAAAATTCTACCTATTCACAATCACGCGCTGGCTTGTTCTTCCGCCTTTCGCATCGATCACAGTAACCATGTACATGCCAGATTCAACGATGCTCATTTGTGTCTGAACATTCGGTTGAACTTTTTGTGCATGCACCAGTTTGCCTTGTGCGTCGTAGATCATCACATCAGCAAGTGAAGTTGTTTGGATTGTGAATGTTCCATCGTTAGGATTCGGGAAAACTGTGAACTCAGAACCGGAAACCGGGAACAAAGTTCCAGTGCAAACATCAACGTAGATTGAATCTGTTGTG
>CAZBYM010000456.1:0-3560 GCA_964495745.1 uncultured Chryseobacterium sp.
ATCAAGACGAATACGACCGGCAGAACCGGTTGCTCCAACTCCGTAATATGGATTGCCCGGAATCTGAGATGCACCGCCTGTGCCTCCATTTGCTTGCAGTGAACCATTGTGAGTCATCGTTGGTGCTAAAGTCCAGATTGATCCTCCTGATCCACCGCCACCGCCACCACAATTTCCGGTTCCGTCAGATCCTCCGTTTCCACCATTAACTACGATGGAACCTGTTGCGCCAATCGTAATCGAAACTCCTGAAACCAAATACACAATTCCGCCACCTGCTCCGCCGCCACCAGCACCGCAATTATATCCACCGGAACCACCTCCGCCACCGGAACCACTTTCGAATCCGGAAATATTTGCATTACCATAAACCGGTCCGCCAAATCCGCCAACGCCACCTGAGGAAGCGCCAACTGCAGAATAACCTGCACCTCCGCCACCAGACCAACCATCTCCTTGGTTATTCGCACCTCCTAATCCAGAACCCGCAATTCCAATAATCGGACCTAGAGAAGCTGAGAACGATCCGTTTCCTCCATTTCCGCCGCCTGCAACACCAATGCCTCCATTGCCTCCTTGAGAAAAAGTAATTCCATTATTTCCATTTCCGCCACTTGCCACAAGTGCTCCGTCAATTGTTACGGCTCCTGTACAGCGAATCATCAATGGTTGAGTCCCGGTTACGGTAACAGTTACGCCGGAATTGATGTTGAATGTTGTGTAGTTGTAGGTTCCACCTGCAAGAGTTGTGTTTGTAGTTGCAGAATATGCACCATCGAGTCCTGTTCCTGCATCAAAACACTGAGCGTTTAACAGGCCGGAAGTAATTACGAGGAAGCTGAAGAAAGAGAGTAGTCGTTTTTTCATGTGAGTTGGATTGTTTGCTTTTCAAATGTAAGCAATCCATCGCAGAAGAATTTGCAAAAAAATATTAGTATGAAATCTACACAGCGGAAGGACATAATTAATCGAATCAAACTTTTCCAGGAAAGACATAATTACCATTACCCAATAATTGCAGCATTTCAGAATCTGCGTAATCATCGAATCTGCGGCTAAAAAATGTGGTAACAATAATCTGTATGCAAATCCACCGAAGCCTCGTAAATTCGCCATTCAATCGGCATTTGATTATGGAATACAACTTTCGCGAGATCGAGAAAAAGTGGCAGGATTACTGGAAGAAAAACCAGACCTATCGGGTAGAAAATTCTTCGGACAAACCGAAGTGTTATGTGCTCGACATGTTTCCTTATCCATCAGGAGCTGGCTTGCACGTTGGACATCCGCTTGGCTACATCGGTTCCGATATTTTCGCGCGTTACAAAAAATTGACTGGTCACAATGTGTTGCATCCAATGGGTTACGACGCATTTGGTTTGCCTGCGGAGCAATATGCAATTCAAACCGGTCGTCATCCTGCAGATACGACGAAAGAAAATATTGCACGTTATCGTGAGCAGCTTGATAAAATCGGATTTTCATTTGATTGGAGCCGCGAAGTACAAACCTGCGATCCGAAATATTACAAATGGACGCAATGGATTTTCATTCAGCTTTTCAAATCGTGGTACAATTGCAAAACACAAAAGGCAGAATCGATTGATACGCTCGTTGCAGTTTTTGAGAAGGAAGGATTCAAAGGTGAATTACATCGCGTTCTTACTGGAGACATTGAAAACGATCTGAAAGCATTCACTCCTGAGGAATGGAAAAATTTTTCTGAAAAAGAAAAGTCTGACATCTTGATGAATTTTCGTCTTGCGTATTTAGGTGAAGCTTGGGTGAACTGGTGTCCGCAATTGGGAACTGTTCTGGCGAATGATGAAGTGAAAGATGGTGTTTCCGAGCGCGGAGGATATCCAGTAGAACGTAAGCGTATGCCTCAATGGAGTATGCGTATTACTTCGTATGCCGATCGTTTGTTGAATGATTTGAATTCACTCGATTGGTCGGAATCGATAAAGGAATCGCAACGAAATTGGATTAATAAATCAGAAGGAAGTTCAATTAGTTTTGAAGTTCTGTCGTCGGTCTCGATACAATCCGCGAAGGGCGGATCAATCGACCTGACAACAGAACCAGCCGTCAGTTCGAGTAGTTCGGAGCGAAGCGCAGAACGTATCGAGAACAAGGCTGGTGAGTTAAGAATCGAAGTGTTCACCACACGCCCCGATACAATTTTCGGTGTGACGTTTGTAACATTAGCACCCGAACACGAACTCGTTCATAAAATCACAACGCCGGAATTCAAAGAAGCAGTTGAGGCATATGTGAACGTTGCGAAAAACAAATCGGAGCGTGAGCGCCAAGCAGAGAAAAAAGTCTCCGGACAATTTACCGGCGGTTTTGTGATTCATCCATTCACCAATGAAAAAATTCCGATTTATATTGGAGAATATGTTCTCGCGGGATATGGAACAGGTGCGGTGATGGCGGTGCCTGGGCACGATTCGAGAGATCATGCGTTTGCGAAACATTTTGATTTGCCTATTGTGCAAGTGGTGGAGCCGCTTTTTGTCAGACCGAGCGGAGTCGAGGTAGACAAAAAGAATCTCGGCTCGTCAACCGTCGACTCCGCTCGGTCTGACAATGATTCTTCGAAACACGTTGATGTACAGAAAGAATCATACGACGCGAAAGAAGGCAAATGCATCAACTCCGATTTTCTCAATGGACTCGAAGTGAAAGATGCAGTTCGAAAATCGATTGAAGAAATTGAGAAACGTGGAATAGGAAAAGGCAAAGTGAATTTCCGTTTGCGTGATGCAGCATTTGGAAGACAGCGGTATTGGGGAGAGCCGATTCCGGTTTATTACAAATCAGTTCCGTCGTCGGTCTCGATACGATCCGCGAAGGGTGGATCACTCGGTCTGACAACGGATCTGATTCCATATACAATGGAAGAAAGTGATCTTCCATTGATACTTCCAGAGATTGATAAGTTTTTGCCAACTGAAAGTGGCGAGCCGCCGTTGGCGCGCGCGAGAGATTGGTTTTACACACCGGGCCAGACGCACGCCTCACCCCAACCCCTCTCCGGGGGAGAGGGGAGCGGCGATGAGGACGAACTGATTGTTGCAGAAATGCTGCGCCCTTACCAAACTGCGAAAAAGGAAATTTGGGGCAAGTTGAAAAACTTGGCGCGTGACAATCGCAAGGAGCCAACAGATACTGAAAATCTTCTATGGCAGAATTTGCGGAACAGCAAAACGGGTCACAAAATCAGAAGACAACATCCGATTGAAATTTTCATCGCAGATTTTATTTGTATTCGCAAACGTTTAATCATCGAAGTTGATGGTGGTTATCATTTGTCAGCCGAACAAAAAGTGTATGATGATGAGCGCACTTTCATACTCAACCAAATTGGATTTCAAGTTCTTCGTTTCACAAATGAGCAAGTACTTTCTAGTATTGAAAATGTAGTAAGTCAGATCAAGTCAAAGCTCGATTCGATTCCCGATTTCGACACGACTCAATCTGTCAACGATTCCCGCAGCGTTGGGGCTCTCCCCTTTGGGGAGCCAGGTGAGGCGCGCGAAGGCGCGGGCTCCGAC